>JAZSJL010000086.1:0-1964 GCA_045534355.1 Acutalibacteraceae bacterium | reverse complement strand
CGCCCTGTTCTTCTTCACAGAGTCTGACAACTTCCTTAGCAAGCTCTTCGCCGCCCTTACCGCCGTCAGCCCAAACAGTTGAAAGAACTGTGTTTACGCCAAGTTCACGGCACTTGTTAACGATAAATTCAATTTCGTTATCAGTGTCAGTTGGGAAACGGTTAACAGCAACAACACAAGGAAGCTTATAAACGTTTTTGATGTTTGAAACGTGACGAAGAAGGTTTGGAATACCCTTTTCGAGAGCTTCAATATTCTCTTCACCAAGCTGGTCTTTTCTGAGACCACCGTGCATTTTAAGAGCACGAACAGTTGCAACAACTACAACTGCATTTGGCTTGATGCCTGCAGCACGGCACTTAATATCAAGGAACTTTTCTGCACCAAGGTCAGCACCGAAGCCTGCCTCTGTGATTGTATAATCAGCAGTTCTTAAAGCCATTTTAGTAGCAAGAACAGTATTACAGCCGTGAGCAATATTTGCAAATGGGCCACCGTGTACGAAAGCAGGTGTGCCTTCAAGCGTCTGCACAAGGTTAGGCTTAACTGCATCTACAAGAAGTGCTGTCATAGCACCCTGTGCCTTAATATCGCCACAGGTAACAGGCTTACCCTCGTAGTTGTATGCAACAACGATTCTTGCAAGTCTTTCCTTAAGGTCAGTAATAGAGGTTGCAAGGCAGAAAACAGCCATAATTTCACTTGCAACAGTAATATCAAAGCCATCCTCACGAGGTACGCCCTGCATTCTGCCACCTAAACCATCAACAATATTCCGAAGCTGACGGTCATTCATATCTACACAACGCTTCCAAGTAATTCTCTTAACGTCTATACCGAGAGCGTTACCCTGCTGAATATGGTTATCCAGCATTGCAGCAAGAAGGTTATTTGCAGCACCGATTGCGTGGAAATCACCTGTAAAGTGAAGGTTAATATCCTCCATAGGTACAACCTGTGCGTAGCCACCACCTGCAGCACCACCCTTAACACCGAAAACAGGTCCGAGAGAAGGCTCACGAAGAGCAACACAGGTATTGTGACCGAGAATATTCATTCCGTCCGCAAGACCGATTGTAGTTGTAGTTTTACCCTCACCTGCAGGTGTTGGTGTGATTGCAGTAACAAGAATAAGCTTACCATCCTTATCTCTTGTTTTTAAGTAAGACAAGTCTACCTTTGCCTTATACCTGCCGTAAGGCTCTAAAAATTCATCGCCGATACCTGCCTTTGCAGCAATCTCGCCGATAGGCTTCATGGTACAGCTCTGTGCAATTTCAATATCTGTTAAGTAAGCCATATGTATTCTCCTTCATTCCACTATATTTAATTTATCACGGCAAAGAGATTTGAAAAACTCAAAATTCTCTTCCCCTAAAATATCCATATTATTTAACAATGCAGATTGATATTCATCGAATAACCTCTGCTTTTTAGCCGGACTTTTTGTATTATTGATTTGCTCAACAAGGTTTGTAAACGAGTCGTAAATAAAACCTCTGATAATTTTGTCCTTTCGTGCCTCCAGGTCCTCCAGCTGCTCTGTTGGTGTATGACCCTCAAAGCGCCAATACGGTTCAATTTTTTGAAGCTCACGGGTGCTTGAAAGCAAATCTCTCAAGGATTGAAAAAACAACTGTGGATGCTTTGTTGTGTTCACGTGGTGGGCTGCAGCTGAACCGATTTTTATATTTTTAACAACAAAGTTATTAATAGCAGTCACAAGCAAATCTTGCGACAAAAGCTTTCGTGTAACAGGTATGGAGGAAACGATTTTCTGAATAGCTATCTTTTCATCTCTGCCATACTGTGGTGGTTTATATGAATAGCCCTCCGGAGCCTTTTTCTTTTTAAATAACATTATATCACAAAGCCTCCGTTTACTGAAATGACTTGTCCTGTAATAAATGATGAATCCTCCGAAGCAAGAAAGCAAACTGCCTTGGCAACATCCTCAACAGTAC
>JAZSJL010000183.1:0-2220 GCA_045534355.1 Acutalibacteraceae bacterium | reverse complement strand
CCCACAGAACGACATGGCTACGATCCGACTTTGATATTGCAAGACTTCACTCTGCAGTTATCTCTTACGCAAGAGACTTTATGATTGACAGAGGCTTCACATATTACATTCCACCATTTATGATTCGTTCAAACGTTGTAACAGGCGTTATGAGCTTTGCGGAAATGGATGCTATGATGTACAAGATTGAGGGCGAGGACCTTTACCTTATCGGTACAAGTGAGCACTCAATGATTGGTAAGTTTATAGATACAATTGTTCCTGAAGAGAAGCTTCCACAGACACTTACAAGCTACTCACCTTGCTTCCGTAAGGAGAAGGGCGCTCACGGTATCGAGGAGCGTGGTGTTTACAGAATTCACCAGTTCGAGAAGCAGGAAATGATTGTTGTTTGTAAGCCTGAGGAAAGCCCATACTGGTTCGACCAGCTTTGGAAAAATACAGTTGACCTCTTCCGTACACTTGATATTCCTGTAAGAACACTTGAGTGCTGTTCAGGTGACCTTGCAGACCTTAAGGTTAAGTCAATCGACGTTGAGGCTTGGAGCCCACGTCAGCAGAAGTATTTTGAGGTTGGCTCTTGCTCAAACCTTTCAGATGCACAGGCTCGCAGACTTAAAATCCGTGCAGGTGGTAAGGATAAAAAATACTTCCCACATACACTCAACAATACTGTTGTTGCTCCACCAAGAATGCTTATTGCATTCCTTGAAAACAACCTTAATGCAGATGGCTCTGTTAACATCCCTGTTGCATTAAGACCATATATGGGTGGCAAGGAAAAGCTTATACCAAAGGCATAAGCTTTTTAGTGAATGATGAAGAATTTAGGATAATTTATGTATAGTAAAGATAGAAAAACAAGAAACGATAATTTCCGTTCAAAGCCTCGTGAGGATTTTGAGGATAGACGCACAGATGATGGCGAAGGTGAAAGAGTTAAGGATATAATCTTCGGCAGAAACTCTGTTGCAGAGGCAATCAAGGCAGGCAGACCAATCGACAGCGTTATGGTTGCCCGTGGTGAGCGCTCCGGCTCAATACCCAAAATACTTGCCGATGCCAAGGACGCAGGCTTGCCAATAAAAGAGGTTGACCGTAAAAAGCTTGACTTTATGTGTGGCCACGGTAACCACCAGGGCATTATTGCTGTGGGTGCAGTTAAGGCATACTCTGCTGTTGAGGATATTTTTGCAACAGCCCGGGAGAGAGGGGAGCCTCCCTTTATCATCGTTTGCGATGAAATTGAGGACCCACACAATCTGGGAGCTATAATCCGTACAGCAGAGGCTGCAGGTGCACACGGTGTAATCGTACCAAAAAGGCGTAGCGCATCCTTGAGCTTTACAGTTGCTAAAACCTCTGCCGGTGCAGTTGAGTTTATGCACGTTGCTCGTGTTACCAATATTCCACAAACTCTTGATGAGCTAAAGGAAAAGGGCTTGTGGGTTTACTGTGCAGATATGGACGGAGAGCCCTTCTACAATGCAAACCTTAAGGGCGCCGTTGCACTCGTTATCGGCTCCGAGGGTAAGGGCGTTGGCAGGCTGGTTAAAGAAAAGTGCGACGTTGTTTTATCAATGCCTATGAAGGGTAAAATTAACTCCCTTAACGCCTCCGTTGCTGCAGGTGTTCTGATGTATGAAATCTCAAAGCAAAGAGATTTATAAGAGATATTATTTTACGATAAAGGTAGATAATAAATGGATGAGAAAAAACCACCAAGAAAATGGACTCTTGAGGAAATAGATGAGCTACTACAGGATAGTGGTATGCTCCCTCGTGAGGATAATTCGGAGGAGGCAGTAGAGGATGCTGCTCCCACGCCGAAGGCTCCCGGCTTTAATCCGAGAGCAGGCCATAATGATGGTATTGACCACAAAATTATAACAGACCCTGTTGAAAGGTCTGATGGTGATGCAGAGCCACAGGTATATGGTAGCTTTGTGAGTGATAAGTACAGAGATAAGTTCTTTAACAGACCTGCTCAAAATCTGGACAGAACTGCAGACCACACTCCCGTAGCCCCCGAGGACCAAAAGTATGAGCGTGGAGGCTTTGTAAGAAAGAAAAGCAACTTTACCCCTACGGCAGAGTTTACACCTGTGCCCAACCTTGTGCCCGATCATAAGGCGAATGGTGAAGAGGGTGCAGCTGCACCAACTGACCGTACTGTTGTTTTTGGCGATGTGTCTGCACATACCAAAACAGTTGCACTTC
>JAZSJL010000113.1:0-1971 GCA_045534355.1 Acutalibacteraceae bacterium | reverse complement strand
AAAGTATTTCTTTTAGTTTTTTTACTTGCTGTTAGTATGTGTGCAGGTGCTGCTCTGCTTATTCAAAGTATTGGTACAGATAAAGCTGAAAACACTGTTTTGAGTGTTAATAATAATGTTTCAGGTAATGAGCAGGTGCTTCGGTTTATTTCTAATTTTGGTTGGGAGGTTTCTCCCGAGCCTGATGAAATAAGGGAGATTATAATTCCCGTGGAGTTCGATGAGGTTTATAAAAATTATAATGAAATACAGCTTTCTCAGGGGTACGATTTAACAGAATATGCAGGGGAAAGAGTTAAAAGCTGGACATTTACCGTGCTCAATTACCCCGGATATGAAAACGAAGAATTTATTAAAATCAACATTTTAATCTGTGATAACGTTGTTATCGGTGGAGACGTTTGCTCCGTTAAGCTGGATGGCTTTATGCACGGATTTTTAAAGGATTAGCAAAGGAAAAGAAAGAGAGAATTGATAAAATCATAGCCTCACAGGGTCTTGCTTCACGTAGTGAAGTTAAGGCCATGGTCAGGCGTCGAGAAATAACCTTGAACGGTGTGGTTGTAAAGGATAGTGGCACCAAGACAAGTTATAGCGACGATATTCGTATCAGGGGTGAAAGGCTTTGCCAGACAAAATACGTGTATATTATGCTCAATAAACCACAGGGCGTTGTCAGTGCTTCTACAGACAGCAGAGATAAAACCGTTATTGATATTCTTCCTGAAGAATTTAAGCGTAAAAACCTTTTTCCTGCAGGCAGACTCGATAAGGATACAGTCGGCTTCTGCCTTATAACCGACGATGGTGAATTTGCTCATAATATTCTTTCACCCTCAAAGCACGTTACAAAAACGTATATTGCAAGGCTTTCCAATCCAATAGACTACGAAAAATCCAAGAAGAGCTTTTCTGATGGTGTTGTGTTGGCAGACGGTACTGTTTTGCTTTCTGCTGTGCTTGTTGAGCTGGAGGCAGGGGACAAGCCCTTGTATAAGGTTATTATTAAGCAGGGTAAATACCATCAGGTAAAAAAAATGTTTCTTACCTGTGGTGCAGAGGTAATTATGCTTAAGCGTGTTGCCATTGGTGGTTTAGCGTTGGATGAAGCTCTCGAAGAGGGTAGAGCAAGGCTTATAACAGCGCAGGAGCTTATTGCTATTGTTGAAAATGACGAAACGTTTTGATGGTAAATATTTGTATTTTTTTGCATATAAACCAATAATGATTGTCGAAAAAGTAACATTTTGCATAAAAGAAATTGAAAAATATAAAAAAAACACTTGCAAAATACGATAATGTTGTGTATTATGTATAATTGTTAAATGGTCAATTTGATAAATATTCGGAGGTCATATTATGTCCAACAGATTATTTCAAGGTATAATTCACGAGATGCGTGACGTTGTTGATAGAACTATCGGCGTTATTGACGAATCTGGTGCAGTTATTGCTTGTAGCGATTTAGGCAGAATAGGTGAGGTTAGGACAAGCAATCTTGTTTCTGTATTCTCATCCTCAACACCTGTTGCAAGTGAGGGCTACTACTATCAGTCCTTCGGCACACATATGCACCCGGAGTACGCTGTATTCGTTGAGGGTGAAGATGTTGCTGCACAGAATTACATAGGTGTTCTCGGTGTTTCTCTTTCCAGCATAAAGAAATACTATGACGAAAAGTACGACAGAAGTAACTTCATCAAAAATATAATTCTTGATAATATCCTTCCCGGTGATATTTATCTTAAGGCTCGTGAGCTTCACTTCAACAACGAAGCGTCAAGAGTTGTATTACTTATCAGACTCACACAGAAAAACGATGTTTCTGTTTACGATGTTATTCAAAATCTTTTCCCTGACAAGACAAAGGATTTTGTTATCAATATCAGCGAAACAGATATTGCTCTTGTTAAAGAGGTTAAGAGTGATATCGACAGCAAGGACCAAGTCGGATCGTAGCCATGTCGTTCT
>JAZSJL010000022.1:0-7093 GCA_045534355.1 Acutalibacteraceae bacterium | reverse complement strand
GGCTTAAGACCTGCCATACCAACAACTGAGTTAAGAGTAATTTCGCCCTCAGCCTCGGCAGCGCAAACACACACGCCCTCCATACCACTTAAAACCTTAACAGGTAAATCCTTAACACGGTATTTAAGCTCCCGGGCTGCCTTTTCGTCAACGAGAGCTGCATATTTAGGCTTGAATTCACGAATTTGCTGTTCTAAAACGTCTACGCTTGAATAGGCTGCAAGGGATTCAATTTTATAGCCGTGCTCCCTTGCAACGTCTAAAGCCTGTAAGCCTATTGAACCTGTAGAGCCTAATAAGTTAATTGTTTTCACAAGTTTCACCACTTTCGGATAATTAAAGGATTAATTATTAAACAGACTTATTACTGCATAAGCAACAGGCATTACAAACAATGCACTATCGAACCTATCCATAATACCACCGTGGCCCGGAAGAAGATTACCAAAATCCTTTACTCCGAAATTACGCTTGATTGTAGATGCAGCCAAATCACCAAACACGCTTACACCTGAAAGTATTATTGCGAAGATTGCAACCTCAACATATGTAAATGCGCTACCACCTTCAAAGAAAAACCTATTGAAAACGAATAATAAAAGCTCGCTTAATAAAACAGCACCTGAAATACCACCGATTAAGCCTTCAACTGTTTTCTTGGGACTAATTTTAGGACAGAGCTTATGCTTTCCAAGCTTACGACCTACAAAGTAAGCAAATGTATCGGTCATCCAGGAAGCAAAGAAAACGAAAATGAGAAGGAATATACCCTCAATCCTTTTGAAGCCCTCAAAATGCTTATCGATATCTCTGAATACTATCATCAATGAAAATGAATATGGCACACAAACAGATGAGAAAATGGCAATAACTGCTTGCTCGAAGCGAGTTTGCTCAAAACGAAGAAGCATTAATATTAAAGTAATTATTACGTAGAGCCCACCAACAGCTGCAACGGGAACATTAACACCGAAGTGAACTAAAAACGGAACAATGCCGGAAAAAACAAGGCTTGAAACAATAATAAGCTTGTTTGAAAGACCTGTTGCCTTTTCTATTTCCCACACGGCAATACAAGAAAGTAGTGCTACAAAAACAGGGAAAGCTATTGTATTCATAAGCAGCATTGCACCTATAAATACTATTCCAAATAAAATTGCTGTTATAACTCTTTGCTTCACAATAATCACCTAAATATTTCTCTCTAAAGTCGTTAAAATCCGAATGCAAAAAGCATACGGATTTTAAAGCTTATACTCCGCCAAAGCGACGGTTACGTTTTTGATAATCTCTTATTATATCGTTTACGTTTTCCTCTGTGAAATCAGGCCAGAGAATATCAGAATACCAGAATTCCGAATAAGCAGACTGCCATTGGAGGAAATTTGAAAGACGATACTCACCACTTGGTCTGACAATAATATCAGGGTCAGGCTGACCTGCTGTGTAGATATTTTCGCTTACAGTTTGCTCGGTAATATCATCGATAGACAATTCACCTGACTGCACCTTTTGGGCAATTGCCTTTACAGCGTGAGTAATTTCAGCTCTGCCACCATAGTTGAGTGCAATATTAACTGTAATTTTACTGTATTTGTTTGATTTACGCTCTGCCTTTTCAATAAGCTTAAGTAAATCCTTAGGGAGACCCTCTCTTTCGCCAATAAACCTGATTCTTGATTGGCGAATATCGTTTTCACGCTCTCTTTCGTCTGCTTCAAGAAGATACTCTTTAAAAAGCTTCATAAGAGCCTGAACCTCTGCTTTAGGTCTGTTCCAATTTTCTGTAGAAAAGGCGTAGAAGGTAACGTGCTTAATGCCAATATCAGCACAGTACTCGGTTATTCTGCGAAAGACCTTGGCTCCTGCCTTGTGCCCCTCGCTCCTGTCAAGACCACGTTCCTTTGCCCACCTACCGTTACCATCCATTATAAAAGCTATATGCTGTGGTAACACCTCGAACTCGGGTAAATTATTGCTCATAATTATATTTCCATAATTTCCTTTGTTTTTGCTTCAGCGACTTCATCTACCTTTTTGATGAATTCGTCTGTAATCTTCTGAATTTTCTCCTCAGCGTATTTCTGGTCATCCTCTGTGATTTCAGAATTCTTTTTCTTTGCCTTGATTTTATCTATGCAATCTCTTCTGATGTTACGGATACCAACCTTTGCTTCTTCGGCAAGCTGAGCAACCTCTTTAGAAATCTGCTTTCTGCGTTCCTCTGTAAGAGCAGGGAAAACAAGACGGATAACTCTACCATCGTTTGATGGGTTAATACCAATATCAGATGCCTGAATAGCTTTTTCAATAAGGCTGAGTGTAGATGTATCCCAAGGCTGAATTGCAAGAATACGAGCTTCAGGAACGGAAATTGCTGCCATCTGGTTAATAGGTGTCGGGCAACCATAGTAATCTACCTGAACCTTATCAAGAACGGCTGCATTTGCACGGCCTGCTCTGATTCCGTTATAATCATACTTAAGTGAAGAAATTGTTTTCTCCATCTTTTCTCTTGCTAAGCTAAATACTGATTCCATAAAAATATACCTCCAAATAATTATTCATTAGTTACAACTGTACCGGCATTTTCACCACAAACAGCTCTGTTGATGTTTTCAGGGTCGTTAAGATTGAAAACAAGAATAGGAATATTGTTTTCCTGACAAATTGCTGCAGCTGCCGTATCCATAACGGCAAGGTGTCTTTCAAGAAGCTCGTTGTGAGTAATTCTGTCAAATTTAACTGCATCGGCAAATTTGTTTGGATCCTTATCGTAGATGCCGTCAACATTAGTTGCTTTAAGATAAACGTCTGCATTTATCTGTGCTGCTCTGAGCGCTGCACCTGAGTCTGTTGAGAAGAATGGGTTACCTGTACCACCGGCAAAGATAACAATTCTACCTTTTTCAAGGTGGGAAACAGCCTTGTCTCGCATAAAGGCCTCAACAACGCCTCTGATTTTTGCAACACACATGACTCTTGCCTGTACACCAATATCTAAAAAGCCTTGTTGAAGCGCTAATGAATTCATAACAGTTGCAAGCATACCGATGCTTTCGGCTCTTGTTCTGTCCATATCACCACTGCTTCTGCCTCGCCAGAAGTTGCCACCACCTACAACGATACCAACCTGAACGCCCTTGTCTGTAACCTTTTTTACAGCAGTACAAACCTCGTTAATAACGTTGAAATCGAAGCCGTGACCAGCTTCACCTGCAAGAACCTCACCACTTAATTTAAGAAGAAGTCTTTTATAAACGGGTTCCATTTTATATCCCCTTTCAGCCATTTTTAAACGGCATAAATTTTCTATATTATTTTACAATAAATGTAAACTAATGTAAATAGTTAAAATCCTAAAATTAACAGATTATTTATATATAAAATATACAACAAAACAGGTCGGCATATTCTACCGACCTGTTTTATTCAAAGTAATATTATGAAACGTATCTTTTCAAACGGATTTTATCTGCAATCATTGCAACGAATTCTGAATTAGTGGGCTTTCCTCTCTGGCTTTGAATAGTGTAGCCAAAATAAGAATTGAGCACGTCAACGTCGCCCCTATCCCAAGCTACCTCAATAGCGTGACGAATAGCCCTCTCAACACGTGATGACGTACTCTTAAAGGTTTTTGCAACTGTTGGGTACAGCACCTTTGTAACAGAGCTCATCATTTCAGGATTTTCAATACTAAGACGTATTGCTTCACGTACATACTGGTAGCCTTTAATATGGGCAGGAACACCTATCTGGTGAAGAATATCGGTTATAACAATATTAATATCCTCGGGTGATTCACGTACAGCAGATATATTTACACCCTTCCAGCTGTATATCTGTACAATTCTGTCTGCAACCATTTGTGGGTCAATAGGCTTAAGAAAGAAGTAATCTACACCACACCTTGTGATTTCTCTTTCAAAGCTCTGATTATCTATGCTTGATACAACTATGATAAGTGGTCTTTTTACAGGGTCTTTCATATTAATTCGACTTAAAACACCCATAGCATCTATATGCTGTAAAAAGGCATCCATCACAATAACATCGGGCTGATAATCCTCGTAAAGCCTTAAAAGATCCGCACCATTCTTTGAACAAAGCCTTACATCCATATTATTGTTTTTCAGAATTGAGGCAAGCTTAAGGGTCGCCTCCTCCTTTTCATCCGTCAGTAAAACAGATAATTTTTTTACCAACTTAAACACCTCCTAACAAGTGTCTAAATTATATCATTGACGTCAGATTTTATCAATAGAACTATTAAATAATCGTTATATTAAACAAAAAATCGAGTCTTGTAACCCTTGAAAATACTGGGATTCGGACATTTTTTGTCGAATTTTGTCGAAAACTTTGATACATTAAAAACAAATGGTGTAAAAAACATAAATTAATCTAAAAATCGTTAAAATATTTGGTGCAACAAAATGTATCTATCAGATTTTTTTGAATACTGATGACAAAGTACAAAAAATATGCTTAAATAGTGTCGAGAGGTGCAGAGCTCTCCAATAAAAAAGAGGTGATTTTATGAACAAAATAGCAAAAAGCATAAAAAGACTTCGAATAGCAGGAAAATTAAGCCAGGAGGATTTAGCAGAAAAGCTCTTTGTTTCAAGACAGGCTATATCATCCTGGGAAAACAACAGAACACAGCCCGACATTGAAATGATTGGCAAGCTCGCTGAAATCTTTGGAGTATCTATTGAAGAGCTTATATACGGCGAAAAACGAAAGGTTGAAATCGACAACGACGATTCACCACGATTAAACAAAAATCTAATTATTGTTTTTTCTGTGCTTGGGTCAATATTTGTTGGTCTTTCTTTGATTTTCTTTTTATTTATCGGTTGGCAAAGCTTTGGAATTGTTACAAAAAGTATTTTAAGCTTCCTACCCTTGCTTGCCGGTCAAGGAACTGCACTTTTCACCTACTTCAAAAAATTCGACAAGGTATCCTGGCGTGAAAGCAGTGCGATACTCTGGTGCATAGGTGTAATTTCCACTTTTGCTCTCATAAACGGAATATTCAACATTAATCTTTCGGAAACGATTTTCCTGACTGCTGTTTGCTTGATAATACTGCCTGTTATATATATTTTTGACGTTGTATCGCCACTAATCCCCTATTTTTTATTATCACTTTACTTCAATTTGATTGTTTCCTATCCACATCATATTACAGGCTTGGTTTTATCAACAATATTTGCCGGCGCAGGTGTACTTTTCACCATACTTTCACGCAGGAAAGATAATTCACCTCGAAAGCAATTTGGTATAATAGTTTCATTATTTTCTTTTATCGGCTTATTATTCTTCTATACGATAGTTAAAGATGGCATTGCCATGTTCGAAAACACAAGCTATTACGCACTATTTTTATCATATTTTACCACGCTTATTGCCTACGGCAGAGCAGACAAAAAAGCATTTAACACAATTGGTGCGCTTGGTCTTACGGTATCTATGCTACTACTTAGCTTTTCAATTACTCCCAAATTTGACCATTTGGGCATTTTCACAACGGAGCACAGTATTAAGAGTGTTATTGGTCTTGTAATTTTGTGGCTTGTAAACATTGGCATCATAGCTTTTGGATTTCTTACCTACAACGAAGCCTTTACCAGAGACAAAATAAAGCTTTTAAAATGTATTTCAGGTGTTGCAATAACGTTTTTGACATTCGTTTTCTGCGACGAAATACCTGCAATATCAATTGTAATTGCAATGCTTACAGCAGTATTATTTATGCTTTCAGGAACAAGGGATAATAATTTCATCGACTTCAACATAGGTCTTATTTCCCTTTTATTCTGCCTTGTAAGAATAATAATCATATTCAGCGATGATATTCTTATACTTGCATTTATACTCCTTATTTCAGGCATATGCTTACTTGTAACAAACCTGGCTTTATTAAAAAAAGTCAAGAAAGAAAACAAGCCTGAGACTTTAACTGACGGAGGTGACGGCTATGTTCAAAAATAAGGGCAAAATAATTCTGATTATGGTGCTTGTGCTTCAGCTTGCTGCTCCATTAGGACTACTTGTTTATGAGGCAACCGTACAAAACGAAATCAACAACACCGATGCAAACGTTATATTAAAAGTAGATTCATTAGGTATGAATACAGATTTTGTAACTATTTCACCTGAATTCTCCTACTATAATATGACCTATATTGACGGTGATGGTGTAGATTTCGACGATGATTACGAAGCATTAAGCAACAGCGAATATAAGTACATTGTTTTTGAGGATGGCAAAGACGGTTTTTCAACGTACCATATTTCAAACAAGAAGCCCGAACACAACAGGTATATAAAAAACGAGAACGTTTACAGTATATATTCTATAGACATGCCTGTTACGAAGGACTACCAAAATCTTAATGAGCGCTATTACCACCTTTACGACAAAGATAACGAGGCTTCAAATATAGCTCACGGAGTATGTGAGGGACCTTTAACAGAGGCTTACGTTGAGCTCACAATTCACAAAAATAACGTTGTAGCAAAAAATGTATATATAAACGGAATGGCGCTTGAGGATTATTTAGATGCCTGTAATAGTGAAGAAATCCATATCGAAAGATTTAAGTACAATTACTTTGACGATGATTTTAGCTTAATGGACTACTACAATTCACTTGATGAAGACAGCAAGGAAATGGTAGATGAGCTTGCGGGACAAATTTTAAAATAATTTTATACAGCAAAGACCTCACTCGGTTGAGTGAGGTCTTTTGCTTCATTTAAAATTACCCAATAAAAATTACTTCTGTATCCGTAAGCTTTGCAAAGAGTTCTATATCCTCTTTTGTAAGCGCTGTTGAAACTACGGCATGGTGTGCACCACCTGCGTAAATCCACTTTTCTGCGCCCTCTGCAAAATCAGGAAGAATCCTCCACATAACCCTTGCTACAGGGAGCTTTGGCATTTCTTCAGGCTGCTTTGTAAGCTCAATATTCGCACAAATAAGACGGAAATGAGTACCCATATCAACCATTGAGACTGCTATGCCCTTACCCTGAATACCATCGAAAACAAGTCAAGTCGGATCGTAGCCATGTCGTTCTG
>JAZSJL010000129.1:0-5019 GCA_045534355.1 Acutalibacteraceae bacterium | reverse complement strand
GAGGAGCGCTACAACAAAAAGATAGAAAAAATTGCACAGCAGATATATGACAGAGAGATTTCTGAAATTGTAATGATTGCAGGACCCAGCTCTGCAGGCAAAACAACAACTGCAAAAAAATTAAGAGAGTGCCTTAAGAGTATGGGTATAGATTCCTATACTGTTTCTCTTGATGACTTTTATCTCAACAACGAGGATGCACCTCGTTTTCCTGACGGCACACCTGATTTTGAAACAGTTGATTGCCTTGATATAAAGTGCTTTCACGAAACAATGAGGCAGCTTCTTGAAACAGGAGAGGCTGACCTTCCTGAGTTTGATTTCCTTGCAGGAGCAAGAAAGCCTGAATATAAAAGGATTTCAATAAAGCCAACAGACGTTATTATTGTTGAGGGCCTTCACGCTCTTAACCCGGTTATAACGGATAACCTTCCACAGGAAAGGCTTATGAAGATTTATATTAACCTTTCTTCACGAATTTACGACGAAAAGGGTAATATTCTCTTAAACAAGCGTAATATGAGGTTTATAAGGCGAATGGTAAGGGATTATAAATTCCGTGGAAGCTCTGTTGAAAAAACATACAAGCTGTGGATTACCGTGCGCTACGGAGAGGATACGTATCTTTTCCCGTTCAAGGACAATGCAGATATAAGGATAAATACAATTCACCTTTATGAAACCTGCATTCTTAAGGAGCGTGCAATAGCTCTCCTTTCAGAGGTGGATAAATCATCGGAGTTTTACTCCGAATCACAAAGGCTTATAAGGAGCCTTCAGAAATTTCCGGTCATTGAATCGTCCATAGTGCCGGATAATTCGCTTATGAGAGAATTCATTGGACCAAAGGAGTGATTTGCTGTGGCTGAAAAAAAGCTTAAAAAACAAAACGTTTTAGGTGGCGCAATGGTGCTTGTGGTTGCAACTGCCCTTGTTAAAATCATTGGTGCTATCTATAAAATACCTCTTACAGGTATTATAGGCTCGTTGGGCAGAGGCTATTTTGCATCAGCTTACAATATTTATACACCTATATACGCTATATCAATGGCAGGTCTGCCTGTTGCAGTATCAACCATTGTTTCAAAAAACGCTGCATTAGGTAAATACAGAGACGTTAAGCAGGTTTTAAAAATTACCTTTCCTCTGTTTTTGGCATTAGGTCTTGTGGGCACGGCAGTGCTGTTTGTTGCTGCTAAGCCATACGTTAATTCCGTTGGCTCACAGTATGCTATCTACAGCGTGCTTGCAATTGCACCATCTGTGCTTTTCTGCTGTGTAATGAGCACTTACAGAGGTTACTACGAGGGTCTTAACAATATGTACCCTACGGCAATATCACAGGTTATTGAGTCCTTGGGTAAGCTTGTTTTCGGTCTTGCTCTTTCCTATGCAGTTATTAACTATGCAACTGCACAGGTAGCCCAGACAGGTAGCTTTATGGGCTACGAGGCAGAGAATGGTGCATTACCGTCTATTGCCTATGCCTTGGCAGCGGCAGGTGCCGTTTTAGGTGTTACCTTGGGTACTGTGTTTGCAAATTTCTACACAATGCTGTTCCATAAGATAAAGAAGGATGGCATAAACAAAGAGATGCTTGTGAATTCGCCTGTAGCATCTCCTAAAAAGGATACCCTTAACGAAATAATCAAAATTGCCGTGCCAACTGCAATTAGTTCACTTGTACTTAATATTACGAACTTTATTGATACCTGGATGATTCAGAACAGGCTTAAGAGTGTGGTAGAGGGTAGCTACGACGTTATTATGAACATCTACGGCGAATCCATCAACGCTGCAAATATCAGCTCTGATGCTATACACACCTTCCTTTACGGCGCATATGATACAACACTTGATTTCAGAAATCTTATTCCTACGATTATGATGACGCTGGGTGTTAGTGCTATTCCTATTATTTCAGGCGCAAAGGCAAAAAATGATAAGAAAACGGTTAATGATACAGTTAATACTGTTTTCAGAACAACAATGCTTATTGCTTTGCCTGCAGGTATGGGCTTTTTTGCATTGAGTGAGCCTATATTAGCCCTCCTTTACAACGGCACGGAAAACCAGAGTGGTATTGCAATTGCTGCACCTGTTCTGGCTCTGTATGGTCTTATGATGGCAATACTTACACTTTCCTCTCCACTTACAAACATGCTTCAGGCTATAGGCAGGGCAGATGTACCTGCAAAGGCACTTGCAATCGGCTGTGTATTTAAGGTTGGCTTAAACTACTTCCTTATAGGAATACCTGAAATCAATATTAAGGGTGCTGTTTTCGGCACAGCGTTTTTCTACCTGCTTTGCATATTTATAAACTACGCTGTGCTCCGTAAGGAAACAGGTGTAAGGATAGATATTAAAACTGTTATTGTAAAGCCACTTGTTGCAGCTGTGCTTTGTGGCATTTCAGCATGGGGCTCATATACACTTTTAAGCGACCTTTTAACCTTTGGAGATATGAATTCAAGGCTCAACGGAAATTCTCTTGCTTGCCTTATTGCTATAGGTGTTGCAGTGGTTGTATATGCTATTTCAGCATTATTATTGAAAACTTTGGTAAAAAATGACATTTTATTGCTTCCAAAAGGAGAAAAAATAGCAGAAATACTTGAAAAATATAAACTTATCGTATAAAATATAGGAGTACTTAGTTATGGCAATTGATTTCCAATTCAAGGACAGCTACACCTTCGATGACCTTGTACACATTGTTAAAATTCTGCGTGAGCCGGGTGGTTGCCCTTGGGACAGGGAGCAGACACACCAATCAATCCGTGAGAATTTTCTTGAGGAAACATACGAGGTGCTGGAGGCTATAGATACACTTAACCCTGCACTTATGCAGGAGGAGTTAGGTGACGTGCTTCTGCAGGTGGTGCTTCACGCAGATATGGCACGAGATGAGGATTGGTTTACCGTAAATCAGGTTTGCAACGATATTTGCCAAAAGCTGATTATCCGTCACCCCCACGTTTTCGGAGATGTGTCTGTAAGCTCTACAGAGGACGTTTTAAAGAATTGGGATGACATAAAGCGCAAAACTAAAAAGCAGGGCTCACAAAGTGAGGCAATGGCATCTATACCTGCCACCTATCCTGCTCTTATGAAAGCACAAAAGGTACAGTCAAAAGCAAAAAAAGCAGGCTTTGATTGGAGTGACCCACAAGGGGCATTCGACAAGGTCGGTGAAGAAGCAGCAGAGCTTCGTGAGGCGTTAGCCTCAGGCGACAGCGCTGCTATAGAGGATGAGCTTGGTGACCTTCTTTTCTCGGCTGTGAACGTTGCAAGGTTTTGCCATTGTGATGCTGAAACGGCTCTGGAAAAGGCTACCGTGAAGTTTATGAGACGTTTTACTATAGTTGAGCGTTTGGCTACAGAAAAAGGTATAGATATGAAAGAAGCACCTCTTTCGTTGTTGGATGCTTTGTGGGATGAAGCAAAGCTCCTTGATAAATAAGTCCATATTAAATCGTAAATCGATTTGGAAAATAAATTTTTGGAGGATTCTAAAATGAACAAGACAGATCTCGTAAATGCAGTTGCAGCTGCAGGTTTCTCAAAGAAGGACGCTGACAAGGCAGTAGCAGCAGTTTTCGGTGGAATCGAAGGCGCTCTTGCAAAGGGTGAGAAGGTTCAGCTTATCGGCTTTGGTACTTTCGAAGTACGTGAGAGAGCAGCTAAGGAAGGCCGTAACCCAGCAACAGGCGAAGCTATCAAAATCCCTGCATCAAAGGTTCCTGCATTCAAGGCCGGCGCAGCTCTTAAGAACGCTGTAAAATAATTAAATTTATTTTAAAAACAAACTCCACAGGTCAATGCCTGTGGAGTTTGTTTTTTTCTTTAGTTTATTCAACAATGTTATTGAGCCACACTCGTTTTTTAATAAGAGTCATACCAATAATAACCTTTATAATATCAAGAGCCTGTACTATAGGGAAGGCAACTAATATATTAAGGTGGAATACGTAGTAAAGACTAAAGGCAACCGGTACGCTCAAGCACATTACAAACACGCTGTCCATAAGGAAGGTGATAAGAGTTTTACCACCACTTCGTATAGTGAAGTACGAAGCGTTTGCAAAGGCGTGTACCACGGAAAAGGCAGCAGCAATCTTTATGAAATATGCTGCATAATCCTTTGCCTGCTGTGTTGTGTTATATAAAAGAGGTATTTTATCACTTAAGGCAATAACAACAACAGAAACAGCTAAACTCAACAACACAGAGAAGGTAATAAGCTTTCTGTCCGTATCGTATGCCTTTTCGAATTCATTTGCACCTAACAGCTTGCCTATGATGATTCCTATGCTTGCACCAAGGGAAATAAAGGAGATGTTTGCAAGGTTCATTACCGTTGAGGATATGCTGTAGCCTGCAACAACGGAGATTCCGTGCAGACTGTAGGCAACGCTTAATAAGGACATACCCAAAGACCAGAAAAACTCATTGAATAAAAGTGGCATACCCTTGATTGTAATATCCTTACAGATTTTCAGAGGTATTTTTACACCTCTGAAAAGACCCTTGAAATAGGTAAAACGGTTTTTTCTTCTGATTGCGTAGATTAGGAGAATGATGCACTCTGTGTATCGTGAAATTGTTGTTGCAATGGCAGCACCCACAACGCCCAGGGCAGGGGCACCGAATTTACCGAATATAAGCACCCAGTTAAGACAGCAGTTTACAAAAACAGCAATAAAGCTGGATACCATTGGTGCAACTGTTTCTCCTGTTTCCCTTAAAGAGCCCGATATTATCTGAGTTATGCAAAAGGGGAGAAAGCTCCATAGCATAATGTTCAGATATTCTCTTGCAAAGCCTAAGGTGAGCTCAATGTTACCTGCATCGCCTGATTCGTGAAGATACATATTTATAAGAGGTGTCTGGAAAAAGGAGAATACAAGAAGTCCTATACCAAGAAGTATAGCAGTAATATACACCTTGTACCTTATAGTATAGCGAATACCGTCAGGGTCGTTTTTGCCGAAAAACTGTGCAGTAAAAATACCT
>JAZSJL010000032.1:0-4682 GCA_045534355.1 Acutalibacteraceae bacterium | reverse complement strand
ATTGAGTGACCCTGCTCAGAAATACCAACAACCTTTGCACCCATTTCCTTGAGGAAGGTGATATGTTTAATGAACTCTGCTTCTGTTTCCTCATATGGCTTTGTTGTAAGGAAGGTTGAGAACCAAGCGTTGCAAATCTGCATGCCACGAAGGTCAAGAGCTTTTTTCAATACTTTAGTATCCTTGGGATATTTGTTACCAACCTCACAGCCTGTGAAGCCTGCAAGAGCCATCTCTGATATGCACTGTTCAAATGTATTTTCTGCTCCAAGGTCAGGCATATCGTCGTTTGTCCAGGCGATAGGAGCAATGCCAAGCTTTACTTTGTTTTTATCAAGCATTAGAATTTCCTCGCTTTTTTAAGATTTTCTTCTTTATTTTCAAAAGCAGTCGTAACTGCTTCCTTTGATGAAGTTGATGCAATACCAACGTGCCACCATGCGCTGTAGCCATCAGTCATTGACTTTGGAAGTACCTTTATATCAATAAGAGTTGATACGGTTTGTTTTTTGCTGTCAATAAGTGCAGCCTCAAGCTCCTCGGGAGTTGTTGCTGTGTATGTCTTAACACCGTAACCGGAAGCACATTTAGCAAAGTCTATTGGGAATAGGTCACCCAAAAGCTCTCCGTTATCATCTCTCATTCTGAATTCTGTTGCAAGGTTGCCTATACCGTTGCTCATCTGGAGGTTGTTGATACAACCGAAGCCTGCATTATCAAAAAGTAATACGTTTATCTTTTTGCGCTCCTGTATAGAGGTAACAAGCTCACTGTGGAGCATAAGGTAGCTACCGTCACCACAGAATGCATAAACCTCTCTGTCGGGCTCTGCAAGCTTTGAGCCGAGGGCACCTGCTATTTCATAACCCATACAGGAATAACCATATTCCATATTGTACGTATAGAGTGTATCAGATGTCCACATCCTTTGCATACAACCCGGGAGTGAGCCGGAAGCAGCAACTGCGATTGCATCATCGTCAATAATTTTTCTAATGAGTGCAAGTGCAGAGGTCTGTGTGATTTTACCACCTGTTTTTTCAACAAATTCAGGAATTGTTTTCTCGTAGCGAGCTTCGATAAGTGGCTCAAAGTTTTCATCGTAAGCGTAAGAGGAAAGACGAGCCATTTCCTCGTCCCAAGCCTTTTTAGCATCTGCAATTTCTGTTTTATATGCAGATTTGTAGCCTTCAATTGCATCAGAAAGAGCAAGTACGCCTAATTTAGCATCACAAACAGCCTTTGTTGCACCCATTTTATATGCATCGAATCTGTCTGTGTTAATAGTTACAAATTTTGCATCTGCTCTGAACAATGATTTTGAAGCAGTTGTAAAGTCGGAGAAGCGAGTGCCGATACCAATTATAACGTCTGCATCCTTTGCAATAAGGTTAGCAGAAAGGTTGCCTGTAACACCTACACCACCAATGTTGAGTGGGTGAGAGGAATATACAGAGGATTTACCGCTTTGTGTTTCAGCAATAGGAATATTGTATTTCTCGCAGAATGCTTCAACAACCTGACCTGCCTCAGAGTATCTTGTGCCACCACCAACAATAACCATAGGCTTCTTGCCGGCTTTGATAACCTCTGCAATATCTGCAATTTCGTCAGCAGCAGGGGCGATTCTTGTAATTTTATGTACTCTTTTTGCAAAGAATTCTTCAGGGTAATCGTAGCTTTCGCCCTCTACGTCCTGTGGAATAGAAACACATACAGCACCTGCGTTTGCAGTATCTGTAAGTGCTCTCATAGCATTGAGCATAGCAGACATAAGCTGTTCGGGACGAACTACTCTGTCCCAATATCTGCAAACAGGCTTGTAGGCATCGTTTGTTGTTATTGAAAGAGAGATTGGTTGCTCAAACTGCTGTAATACAGGGTCCGGCTGTCTGCAAGCAAATGTATCAGCAGGGAGAAGCAACAAAGGTATGTTGTTAACTGTTGCTGTTGCTGCTGCAGTAATCATATTAGCTGCACCCGGGCCAATAGAAGAAGAGCATGCGATAATCTTTCTTCTGTTGTGCTGTTTTGCAAAGCTTGTAGCAACGTGTGCCATGCCTTGCTCGTTTTTGCCTTGATAAACTTTGAGAGAGCCTCTGTTTTCATCAAGTGCCTGACCAAGACCACAAACAATTCCGTGACCGAAAACAGTAAATATACCGTCCACAAACTTTGTTTCAACACCGTCAAAGGATACGTACTGGTTATCGAGGAATTTAACAAGGGCTTGACCCATAGTCATAATTGGCATTTATATCACTCCTTAACGGAAAAATTTATTTTGTAAGCCACAAATGCTCGTCAGAAACGAATCGTGTGGTTTTGTACCAAGGGTCGTTGTCAAGGTGGCGTATCATCCAGATGTAGCACATTTCATAACCGGGAGCTACAACCTGCTGGTGGTCCTTGCCATCGGGGATATATACTGCACTTCCTTGAACACTTTTAAATACATCGTCACCTACAAAGGCTGCACCAAAGCCCTGTGGCTTATCAAACTGGAAATAGTAAACCTCGGGCTGTGGGTGGTGGTGAGGTGGGTAGCTTGACCATCGACCGGGTTGGTTGTAAACCTCACCGAGAACCATATTTGAATAAGGTGCATTGTCCGGGTCAAATATTGTTGATACAATTCTGTAGCCTGTGCCTTCCCATTGGTTTTTGCCGAAGTGCTGGTATAAAATCATATCGGGTGTATAGAAAACAGGTGAGAAAACTATATCGTTATCTGTTTGTTGAATAAGTATTTCCGAGGCTTTGTTTGCCTTTATTGTAACCGAAGTGCATTTTGGTACGTGAAGGCAGTAGGTTGCTTTAACGAATGGTGTTTCTCTCGTCATATTTCTTTCTTCACCATTCCAGGATATATCTATGTCACCATAAAGTATCAAGAATGCTGTTTCGCAAAGGTCATCGTTAAGTGAAAAAGTATCACCTGCATTAAAGCGTTTAACCTTAATGTTCATAAGCATATTTGAATGCTTACCGTTCATTTCGCAAACAATTCGTTCATTGTCTGAATTAAATTCTAATTTTTCAAACATATTAACCCTCCGTTAGTTCACCACTTACGCTGATAGGGATTTCTTCACCTAAAAACGTAGGCTGGGGCTTTGCTATGCACCATACAAAATCCTTGCAACGAGCAAGAGCCTCTCTGCTGTTGTTATAGGTTCGTACAGTTATATCGTAATCATATTGACCATCTGCACAAACACCATATGCCTCTAAGCCCAGCTTACGGGCATCGTATATAGCTCTGTATAAATGGTATTTTTGAGTAATAATAACAACGCTGTCTACACAGAATATATCACGTGCACGGTACATTGATTCATAGGTTGAAAAGCCTGCGTGGTCCATAAATACCTCGTTTGAGGTTGCTCCACAGTTTACAGCAAAGCTCTTCATAACGTTAACCTCGTCATAATCCTCTTGACCGTGGTCACCACTCATAAGTATTCTGTTTGTACAGCCTGTATTATAAACCTCAATGCCCTTATTGAGTCTTTCCTCAAGCATATGAGAGGGGGAATCACCCCACACACCTGCGCCAAGCACAAGTGCACAATCGAAATTCATTTGAGCTGCTTCTTCAACCGTTAAGATGTATTTACTTGAAAACTCAAGTAAATAAACGTTAATTAAAAGTGGAATCTGTATTAAAATTAATGCAATGAGAAGCAGAGCACTCAAAAGTCTTTTGTACTTCTTTAAAATCTTCATAGCTTTATCCTCTTGCTACCATTTCTCCGTATTCTTCTTTTTCTTTTTTTATGAATTCCTTTACAGCGTCTACTGTAGGCATATCCTGTGAGCATGCGTGGCTTGCTACAAGCATAGCAGCAGAAGCAGAGCCAAGCTCAAGGGCATCCCACATATCCCAGCCTTCAAGAATACCGTAAAGGAATGCAGAGGCGTAGCCATCTCCACCACCAAAGGATTTGAGGAGCTTAACAGGGAACGGCTTGATTGTATAGCTCTTGCCATCGTTTGTATATGCAGTAGAGCCTTCTTTACCATGCTTAATAATAACGATTTTAGCATTTTTGCTGTGCCAGTAATCAGCACTTGCTTTATCTGTGCCATCAAGACCAATAAATTTTTCTGTTAAATCAAATTCCTCTCTTGAGCCGAGAATAATATCAGCTTTTTCTGCAACTGTTGAATAGTAAATAGCAATTTCATCGTTGCTTTTCCAGTTGTATGCTCTGTAGTCAATATCGAAAATAACAGGAATGTTGTTTTTCTTTGCAATTAAGGTTGCCTTAAGAGCTGCCTCTCTTGATGGGCTTTCGCAAAGGGCAGTACCAGAAATAAGGAGTGCTTTTCCCATCTTTATGTACTCTTCATCAATATCAGCCACGTCAAGCTTAAGGTCAGCAGCTTCATTTCTGTACATTGTTATTGAGCTTTCTGTTTCTGATTTGATTTCGGTAAAGGTAAGACCGATTTTTTCACCGTTCGTGCAACGGGTGATGTGTGAGCAGTCAATACCCTCGTTTTCAAAAAAGTTTATAACAAACGTACCTAATTCATCGTCAGATACTCTTGCGAAAAAACCACATTTTTTACCGAGACGTGAAAGACCTACGGCAATGTTTGCAGGTGAGCCTCCTAAATATCTTTTGAACGTGGTGCTCTCTGAGAGAGGGCAGTAGTAGTCAACAGGGTTAAGG
>JAZSJL010000225.1:0-2300 GCA_045534355.1 Acutalibacteraceae bacterium | reverse complement strand
GATAGATATGAATCTTGTTGATGCACAGCAGGCACGCCGTATTCTCGACAGACTTGTGGGTTACAGAATCAGTCCGTTTATTTCACAAAAAATCAGAAGAGGTCTTTCAGCAGGTCGTGTGCAAAGCGTTGCAGTAAGACTTATAGTTGACCGTGAGGAAGAAATCAGCAGATTTGTACCGGAAGAATATTGGTCAATAGATGCAAAGTTTGCATCAGGCAGAAAGCACTTTACAGCAAGCCTTACCTCCGATGAAGATGGCAAGGTGAAAATAGAGAGCAAATCACAGGCAGATGCATACCTTGCACGTCTTGATGGTGCAGAGTACGTTGTTGATTCTGTAAAGAAGGGTACACGTAAAAAACAGCCTTCTCCACCATTTATCACATCCTCAATGCAACAGGATGCTTCACGTAAATTAAATTTCCAGGCACAAAAGACTATGAAGCTTGCACAGGAGCTTTACGAAGGTATTGAAATTGCAGGCTTCGGTATGACAGGTCTTATCACCTATATGAGAACTGACTCATTACGTATTTCAGAGGAAGCAAGAGCAGCAGCTAATGCATTTATTTCAAAAACGTATGGTGAGAAGTATCTTCCTGAAAAGCCAAGATATTTCAAAACAAGAGCAAATGCCCAGGATGGTCACGAGGCAATCAGACCTACTAATATTGAAATCACACCTGCAATTGCGAAGAAGAGCCTTACAAACGACCAGTATAAGCTTTACAACCTTATCTGGTGTCGCTATGTAGCATCACTTATGGCTCCTTCTATTCAAGATACAGTTAAGATTGAAATTAAAGCAACACAGGAGTCAACACCGGGCTTCCTTATGTTCTCTGCAAGTGGCTTCTCCGTTAAATTCGACGGATTTACTGCTCTTTATGAGGATGCAGTAGATGATGGCGATGAAAGTGCAATTCCTGAGGTTAAATCAGGTGAGGGCCTTAAGCTTAAAGAGCTTAACGGTAACCAGCATTTCACACAGCCACCGGCACATTATACAGAAGCATCACTTATCAAAACTCTTGAGGAAACAGGTGTTGGACGTCCAAGCACCTATGCTTCTATAGTAAGCACAATTATTAAGCGTGAATACGTTAAACGTGAGGGTAAGCTTCTCAAAGCAACAGAGCTCGGCTGTGCAACAACAGCTCTCCTTAAAGAAAAATTCCCTAAAATTGTAAATACAAAATTTACTGCGTCTATGGAATCAAAGCTTGATGAAATAGACAACGGCTCTATAAACTACATTCAGATGCTCCACGAATTCTACAACGAGCTTGAGGCATCTCTTGCAAAGGCAAAGACAGAAATGCAGGGCCAGAAAATTCAGCTTCAGGAGGATATCACAGATATCAAGTGCGATAAGTGTGGTAGATTTATGGTTGTTAAAACAGGTCGCTTCGGTAAGTTCCTTGCTTGCCCTGGTTACCCTGAATGTAAAACTACAAAGCCACTTGTTGAGGAGACTACTGCTACTTGCCCTGTTTGTGGTGGCAAGGTAATCGGTAAGAAATCAAGAAGAGGCTATCAGTTCTACGGTTGTGATAACTATCCTGAGTGTAACTTTATGACATGGGATAAGCCAACAGGCGAGAATTGCCCTAAGTGTGGCAAATCTCTCTTTAAGGGCAAGGGTGGTTTAATAACCTGCCCTGATGAAAAGTGTGGCTACTCCTTCAAGGCACCAAGAAAAAATGCAAGGAAAACAGACGATGAATAATAAAACTGCAGTTGTTATCGGTGGTGGTCTTGCAGGCGTTGAGGCTGCAAGCCAGCTCAGTAAAAGAGGCATAAGGGTTACTCTTTATGAAATGAAGCCTCACAGATTTTCACCTGCACACAAAAGCGAAAAGCTTGCAGAGCTTGTTTGCTCAAACTCTCTTAAAGCAGAGCGTGTTGGTTCTGCTGCAGGACTTTTAAAAGCAGAAATGCGACTTTTCGGCTCGGTTTGTTTAAAGGCAGCAGATATAGCCAAGGTACCTGCCGGAGGAGCTCTTGCCGTTGACAGAGATATTTTCTCTACAGAAATTACAAGAGCAATAGAATCCGATAAAAACATAACACTCATAAGGGAAGAGGTTACAGAAATCCCCGAGGCAGACGTTGTGATTATTGCGGCAGGTCCACTTATAAGCGATGCTCTTGCAGAGAAGGTTGGTGAGCTTTGCGGAAAAGGCTTTCTTGCCTTCTACGATGCAGCAGCACCTATAGTTACAGCTGAAAGCATTGATATGGACCACGCCTTCACTCAATCAAGGTACGATAAAGTCGGGTCGTAGCCATGTCGT
>JAZSJL010000336.1:0-4635 GCA_045534355.1 Acutalibacteraceae bacterium | reverse complement strand
CGCTCGCAAGAGGGTCAGGCTATCGCATTACTTTAACTATTGCATATAACATCTTAAAACTAAAAAAGCTCCCACCATTGGTGAGAGCTTTTTGTTTTTAAAAATTATAATTAGTCCTCGTCGTCCTCGTCATCGCCACAGCAGTCGCAGCCACAGTCGCAATCCTCGAAGTCGATTTCTAATTCGAGAGCTTCGCCACAGCTTGGGCACTCGATAACCTCTTCGTCAAGCATTTCGCCATCGAGAAGAAGCTCCTCACCACAAATTGGGCACTCGATTTCGTAGAGCTCTTCGTCATCGCCACAGCAACAATCGTAATCATCGCAATCGCAGCAATCACAATCGCACTCATCTTCTTCAAAAATGTAATCCTCAAGCTCTTCAAGATCCTCGTCGATAGCGTCAACAAGATCCTCGCAAGCGCTTAAATCTTCATCAATATCGGAAACTGTAAGTGCCATATCCTCAAGAATATCGAACATAGCAGCAAAGAGCTTGCCTTCCTTTGAATCCTTATCAAGGTCAAGACCTTCTGCAAGACCCTTAAGGTATGCAACCTTTTCAGTAAGTGTCATAGTATAGACCTCCTAAATATTAGTAACAGGTAAATTATGCTCTTGAGAGATATTCGCCTGTTCTTGTATCAATCTGGATAACCTCGCCTTCCTCAATGAAGAGAGGAACCTTGATTTCTGCGCCTGTTTCAAGAACTGCCGGCTTTGTTGCATTTGTTGCTGTGTTACCTGCAAAGCCCGGGTCAGTCTTTGTAACTGCCAGCTCAACAAATGTTGGTGGCTCAACGCCGAAAACATTACCCTTGTAAGAAAGAACCTTACAAACCATATTTTCCTTAACGAACTTGAAGTTGTCAGAAAGGTTTGAAGCGTCAACAGGAATCATATCGTATGTTTCCTGGTCCATGAAGTAGTAAAGACCACCATCTTCATAAGAGAATTCCATATCCTTTCTCTCAATGAAGGCTGTTGGGAATTTTTCTGTTGGGTTGAAGGTTTTTTCTGTTACGCTGCCGTTGATAACGTCACGAATCTTTGTACGTACAAAAGCTGCACCCTTACCCGGCTTAACGTGCTGGAATTCGATGATGGAGTAAACCTTACCATCCATTTCAAATGTAACGCCGTTTTTAAAATCGCCTGCTGTTACCATAAATAAAATCCTCCGTAATTAATAATTCATATTTTAACATTATAATTTTATAACAAAATGGCTGTATTTTCAAGTGTTTTTATTAAAAATACAGCCTTAATCCCTTTATTTTAAGGATAATTACTCTTTTTCCTCAGCTGTGATACCAATTCCAAGCTCCTGAAGCTGAACATCATCAACCTTTGAAGGACACTCTGTCATTGGCTCGCTTGCATTTTGTACCTTGGGGAATGCAATAACGTCACGAAGTGAGTCTGCCTTAACAAGCTGCATAACAAGTCTGTCAAGACCGATACCCATACCACCGTGTGGTGGTGGGCCGCACCTGAAGGCGTCGAGAAGGTAGCCGAACTTCTGCTGTGCCTCTTCGTCTGAAAGACCGAGGAGCTTGAACATTCTGTCCTGAAGCTCCGGGTTTGTAATACGGACACAGGCTCAAGAAAGCCGCATACCATTGACAACAAGGTCATATGCTTCTGCGCGAACTGCTGCCTTATCTGTTTCAAGGTATGGAAGGCATTCAGGAAGAGGAGATGTAAATGGATGATGCATTGCAACAAACTGTTGTGCATCCTCGTCCCAATCGAAGAACGGAAACTCCACAATCCAGAGAAGGTTGAAGCCGTCACCGATAATATCAAGCTTCTTGGCAGCCTCGTTACGAAGTGCGCCAAGTACAGAGAGAACGGAGTTGTTTTTTGTATCTGCAACAATGAAAACAACGTCGCCCTTTTGGGCACCTGCTCTTTCAAGGATAGCAGCCATTTCTTCCTCTGTCATAAACTTTGCAAAGCTTGAAGCAATACCGTCGTCTGTAAGTCTTATCCAGGCAAGGCCCTTGGCACCAATGCCCTTTGCAAACTCTGTGAGCTTGTCTACTTCTTTACGAGTATATGTTGTAACTGCATTTTTAGCAGTAATACCACGAACAGAGCCACCACCGGCAACAGCACCTGAAAATACAGAGAAGCCACAGTCCTTAACAATATCTGTAAGGTCGAAAATCTCCATACCGAAGCGAGTGTCAGGCTTGTCGGAGCCGTATTTCTCCATTGCTTCTTTATATGTTAAGCGAGGGAGTGGGAGTGGAATTTCAACACCCAAAGCCTCCTTGAATACTCTTGCAATGTAGCCTTCACCGATTGCAAGAACATCCTCCATTGTAACAAAGGACATTTCAAGGTCAATCTGTGTAAATTCAGGCTGACGGTCTGCTCTTAAGTCCTCATCACGGAAGCAACGAGCAATCTGCATATATCTGTCAAAGCCTGCAACCATTGAAAGCTGCTTGTAAAGCTGTGGTGACTGTGGGAGCGCATAGAAGGTACCCTGGTGAATACGGCTTGGTACAAGGAAGTCTCTTGCTCCCTCGGGAGTTGACTTAATGAGCATTGGAGTTTCAATCTCAACAAAGCCGTTTTCATCAAAATAGTCACGTGTAATCTTTGTTACCTTGTGACGGAAAAGAATATTTTTCTGTAAGTCAGGACGTCTTAAGTCAAGGTATCTGTATTTAAGACGGGTAAGCTCTGCTGTCTGGCAGCCCTCAACAATATCGAATGGAGGAGTTTCACTCTTGGAAAGAACTCTCAAATCCTTAACGTCAATTTCAATATCGCCTGTTGGAATTTCGCTGTTCTTTGAGGAACGCTCACGAACAATACCCTTTGCCATAAGCACGTATTCGCTTCTTACAGCAAAAGCCTTTTCGAAAATCTCTTTGTCTGTAGTTTCGTCGAAGGCGAGCTGAACAATACCTGTTTTATCTCTCAAATCAACGAAAATGAGGGCACCAAGGTCACGCTGCTTTGCAACCCAACCACAAACGGTAACCTCCTGACCGATATGCTCGGCACGAAGCTCTCCGCAGAAAACGGAGCGCTTAAGACCATTCATATTATCCATAGTTATATAATCGTCCTTTCGGAATATTTTACTAAATTATTTTATGTTTACCTTGGTTTTAACAAGATAAGTGAGGGGAACATTTATAAGTGAAGAAAGAAGGAGTATAAATATTGGCCCTGCAAAGTTAAAGCCGTATAGATAGTGGTCTAACTTAAGCTGTGTGGCAACTATGTTGCTTGTAAAAATAACGGACTCTGTGGTAACCACCATACCGATTGGTAAATACCTTGTAACGAAGCCTGTGAGGAAAAAAACAACGCCAAGAGAGAGGAAGGTAACAAGGATTGCACCAACTATTCCCAAGCTTGAAATACGCTTAACGTTAGAGCAGGTTATTCCAAGATAGATGCACTGCACAACAGCAAACATTATTATACCAAACCAGATAAGGTAATATATAAGCGTTGAAATAAGTGTAGAAAAGGATTTACCGAAAAGCAAGGTGAAAAGCTGGTCTGCCATATCGGTGTAGTCGTAGCCTAAATAATCCCTTGCCTGGTAAAACCAAAGAAAAACAGCACCAAAGAAAAGAACGTACACAGCGTATGTCCAGATAAGACCTGAAATAGTCTTTGACCAGATAAGCTTTTCTGTTTTAACAGGGAGTGTAAGTGTAAGGTAGCCTGCTCTGCCGAAAAGTGTTTTTGAAAACATCATAGCCACAGCAATTATAATCACGAAGCAGGCAAACAGCATAAGCACAGAAACCAAAAGACCACCAAGGAGCGTTACTGCTCCTGATTTTGAAAAGTAAATTGCGATTTCTGCTATTGCCGAAACAATAAGTATTACAAGAAAAATTGATGAAACGGAGCTCCATTGAGCCTTCAAATCATTTTTAAGAAGCTTACCAAACATTTGAGAATACCTCCTTAAAAATATCTTCAATACTTTTACCGTCCTGTGTAAGCTCCTGTACGCTGCTGTTTATGAGCGCCTTGCCGTTGCCGATGAAAAGAGCGTGGGTAAAAATATTTTCAAGGTCGTTTATAAGGTGTGTGGAAATAAGAAGAGTTGACTGGTTAGCGTAGTTCTCCATAATGAAGCCTAAAATACCACTTCTTGAAGCAGGGTCAACGCCACCCATAGGCTCGTCTAAAATATACAGCTCTGCATTTCTTGACATTGTCAGGGAGAGAAGGAGCTTTTCCTGCATACCCTTGGACATTGTTTTAGCCTTCTGCTTCGGGTCAAGGGAGAAGCGTGAAAGCATTTCGAGAGCCTTGTTTTTGTCGAAATCTGAAAAAAAGTCGTTGAAATAGTCAACAGCATCAATATTTCTCATCCAGTCGTGTACAAAGGTCTGCTCAGGAAGGTATGAGGTGATTGCTTTTGTTTCTACACCGGGAGATCTTCCGTCTACAAGCACAGTACCACTATAGTCGTGAATAAGACCTGTTAGTATTTTCATCAAGGTAGTTTTACCACAGCCGTTTGGCCCGAAAAGACCTATAACCTCACCCTTCGGAAGAGTGAAGCTCATGTCACTAAGCACGGTTTTGTGCCCATATGCTTTTGTGAGTCCTTCAACAGTTATAATAGACAAATTCATGCCTCCTA
>JAZSJL010000191.1:0-1541 GCA_045534355.1 Acutalibacteraceae bacterium | reverse complement strand
ATGGTACCACCCACCACCTACGGTGGTCCCCCCTCCTCCAAACCTTCGGTTTGCAAGAGGGTCAGAGCTGTCACTATTTGCTAATTGCTACTTGCTAACAGCTACTTTGCGAAGCTTACAATGTTCGGAAGCGAAGCTTCCCCTCAACTCCTCACTCCTCACGCCTAACTCCTAACTTTGCGAAGCCCTGGCAGCTAATTACGGTGTAACCTCACCTATATCAACAAGCACACCGCTGTCGCCCATAACCTGTGGGAGCTCGCCGTTCCACTTGCTCCACTTTATGTAGTCAACGTAGTCAGGTGATGATTCAAGAGCATCCTGAATAAGCTGAATACTCTTTGCTTCTGCCTCTGCCTGTGTAATCTTCTGCTTTGCCTCAACCTCAATACGAGCAAGGTCCTGCTCTGCCTTAAGTGCATTCTGCTGTGCAGTCTGCTTTGCTTCAACAGCAGCATTGAACTCCTCGGAGAAATCGAAGTTTACAATGTTGAAGATTTCTACAACAATACCGTATTCACCAATTTTTTCAGAAAGGGCATCCTTAATCTGGTCGCCTACAAGCTGACGCTTGGTGATAAGCTCTTCTGCTGTAAACTGTGCAGTAACAGCCTTAATGCTTTCCTGAATTGCAGGAACAATAATAACTGTGCCGTAGTCTGTACCGACGTTCTGGTAAAGAGATGCAGAGGATGCATCGTTTACGTGGAAGTTAACTGCAACAATATAAGAAATTATCTGCAAGTCCTTTGAGGATGCAGTGCCCTCTGTTTCAATCTTCTGTGTTCTGTTGTTCATCTGCACAACGTTCTGAATCAAAGGAATTTTGAAGTGCAAGCCCTCGTCGAAAACTGCTTCCTCAACAGCGCCGAAGGTAAGCACAACGCCTGTGTGACCTGCCTTAACCACAGTAAAGCTTGTTGCGAGTACAGCACCAACAATAAGCACACAAACAACTGCAATAGTTATTTTAATGATTTTACCTTTATCCAAAATAATCGCTCCTTATAAAATTTATTTGTAATATTATGCTATCACGAAGGAAAATATTTGTCAATGAAAATCGTTTCTTGAAACATTTAAAAGATTTTAATAATTTGGCGAAAAACCTTAATGTTGAAAAAGTAAAAATCCCCGTACTATCATACGAGGATTTTTGGCTGTTACGAACCATTCAGATGCCGGTTGCTTATATCAATTTATTTATAGCGTCGGGGTAATATGAATCTTCTTTTTCTTTTACAACATAGGAATGTAACCCGTTCGGATTGGAAACAAAATAATTTTCACCTGTTGTAGCATCAACACTGCCTTTCCCGTGAACAACGGAGTATCCCGCTTTTTCTTCATCGCCGATTAACGCCAACAGACACAGCATAGGGTCCCACGAGGGACGACCGTTAAAAGACCCGTGATCACGAAGTACAAGATTAAGAGGATCGTTTTTATCTAAATTACCACCGGTGATGACACATTCTCCCACTTCCCATCCGAGAAAGGTAATGTAACCGGGACAAATATCACAAAATATGTTTTCGGCC
>JAZSJL010000367.1:0-1612 GCA_045534355.1 Acutalibacteraceae bacterium | reverse complement strand
ATCTGCGAGATAATGAACGAGGTCGCAGGTGTACCCAAGGAGCAGGTCACCCCGGAATCCACCGTGGACCAGCTGCATCTTGATTCTCTGGATGTAGACGAGCTTATCCTGAGCATTGAGGATGAATTCGGTATCGAGCTTCCCGACGAGGCTCTCGAACAAATCACCACCGTTGCTGACTTACTTAACTATATTCAACAAAATATTTGAAAGAGATAGAGGATCCTTTAAAAATGCAAAACATAAAAAAATGGTACAGGCAATTACATCTATGGAGGATGATTTTGCCCAGTGGTATACCGATGTAGTTAAGAAAGCAGACCTTGTTGACTACTCAAGCGTTAAGGGTTGTATGATTATTCGTCCGTACGGCTACGCTATTTGGGAGAATATTCAGAGAATTCTCGATACAGAATTCAAAAAGACAGGCCACGAAAACGTGTATATGCCTTTGTTCATTCCCGAAAGCTTACTCCAGAAGGAGAAGGACCACGTTGAAGGCTTTGCACCTGAGGTTGCTTGGGTAACACACGGTGGTAGCAACCCACTTGAGGAGCGCCTTTGTGTAAGACCAACGTCAGAAACTCTTTTCTGTGAGCACTATGCAAAGATAGTTCAGTCCCACAGGGATTTACCAAAGCTCTACAACCAGTGGTGTAACGTTGTTCGTTGGGAAAAGACTACAAGACCCTTCCTTCGTACACGTGAGTTCCTATGGCAGGAGGGTCACACAGTTCACGCTACTGCAGAGGAAGCTATTGAGGAAACAGAGCGTATGCTCAACGTATATGCAGATTTCTGCGAGAAATCACTCTGTATGCCTGTTATAAGAGGTGTTAAAACAGAGAGCGATAAGTTTGCAGGTGCAGTTTCTACATACTGTATTGAGGCACTTATGCACGACGGTAAGGCTCTCCAGGCTGCAACCTCACACTACTTTGGCGATGGCTTTGCAAGAGCCTTCAATATGACCTACCAGGATAAGGAAAACAAGCTTCAGTACGTTCACCAGACATCTTGGGGCTCAACAACACGCCTTATTGGTGCGCTTATTATGTCCCACGGCGACAACAACGGTCTTGTTTTACCACCTGACGTTGCTCCGATTCAGGTTGTTATTATCCCTGTTGCACAGCACAAGGAGGGCGTTCTTGACAAGGCTTATGAGCTCCGTGACAGACTTTCTTCTATGTTCAGAGTGAAGGTTGACGACAGCATCAACTCACCTGGCTGGAAGTTCTCAGAGTACGAAATGAAGGGTGTTCCGTTGAGACTTGAAATCGGTCCAAAGGATATAGAAAATAACCAGTGCGTCCTCGTTCGCAGAGATAATCGTGAAAAAATGTTCGTATCTCTCGACAATCTTGAGGAGAGCATTACAGGTGCACTTAGTGCATTTGCAGAGGCTATATACAATAAGTCTTTAGAGAATATTAAAAAACGCACATACACCTGCACAACACTTGATGAAATTACTTCTGCTCTTGAAGCAAAGGGCGACGGCTTCGTTAAGGCTATGTGGTGTGGCGACGAAGAATGTGAGGATAAGGTTAAAGAGATAACAGGCGTTGGCTCAAGATGTATTCCGTTCAATCAGGAAACAGTTGCAGAT
>JAZSJL010000250.1:0-2226 GCA_045534355.1 Acutalibacteraceae bacterium | reverse complement strand
CTTTAGCTGTTCCTGCAGGTAGAATTGTTGGTCTTTTAGGACCAAACGGCTGTGGCAAATCTACACTTATTAAGCTTATAGCAGGTCTTTTACAGCCCAATGAGGGTGAAATTCTTGTTGATGGCAAGCCTGTCAGCGAGGAAACCTGTGCATTAATTTCATATTTACCGGAACGTACTTACTTTGATTCCTCAATGAAGGTTAATGAGCTTGTTGATCTCTTCGAGGATTTCTATAAGGATTTTGACAAGGAGCGTGCATATGCCCTGCTTAAAGACCTTAACATTGATACCACAGCAAAGCTCAAAACTCTTTCCAAGGGCACCAAGGAAAAGGTACAGCTTATACTTGTTATGTCAAGAAACGCAAAGCTTTACCTTCTTGATGAGCCTATTGCAGGTGTTGACCCTGCTGCAAGAGAGTACATTTTAAGTACAATTGTCAGCAACTATAACCCTGAGGCTTCAATTATTATAACCACTCACCTTATTACAGACGTTGAGCAGGTGCTGGATGATTTCTTCTTTATCACCTTTGGTGGTCAGATTATAATGAGTGGTAATGCAGAAGAAGCAAGAACCCAAAGCGGCAAATCTCTTGATGAGCTTTTTAAGGAGGTATTCAGATGCTGAAAAAGGTTTTAAGATACGATTTAAAATCAATATACAAATATTGGTGGATTGGTGCTATAGCCTGCTTTGCACTATCCTTACTTGGTAGCTTCGGTATCAGCTTTTTAAATAGTGGCAAAGAAATACCCGTACCAATCGAAATATTCTCTTACATTTCAATTGCTTTAACAGTAATCGGATACGCAGCATTCATGTTGCTTGCACAGATACTTGTTTTTGTAAGGTACTATAAAAACTTCTATTCAGACGAGGGTTACCTTACCTTCACCCTGCCTGTAAAAAGAGTAACTCAATTAAATTCAAAGCTTGTTATGGGCACGACCACATACTTAACAACGTTTATATTCTGCCTTCTTTGTGGTGCTATGATGCTAATTATAGGCTTCAGAAATGATATATTCACAAAAGAAACCTACGAAGCAATTATAGAGGGGTGGAAGGAATTTAAGGAGCTTTTTGAAGTTAATGACATTGTTCCTTTGCTAACTGCGTTTTTAACCGGGCTCATAACACTAGTACTTACCGTAATGGCTTCTAATCAGTTTATGTACATATGTATAAGCGTTGGTGCAGCTATCTCAAAAAAAGCAAAGGTAGCAAGCGCAATAGCGATTTACTATGTTGCAGGCTCTATGGCGTCTTTCCTTTTATCAATGTTCAGTATATTCGTTTCATCTGCTATGGTAAACTGGATGTTAGATATACCGGAAAATGAATTTGAAATTGTTTTTACACTTATTCCTGTAACACTAATGTTTTTTGTATCAATAATCAACGTTGCGCTTTATGCAATTCAATACAGATTACTTGATAAAAAATTAAATTTAAGCTGAGGAGGAAGGTATTATGAAAAAGATTTTATCAATTACACTTGCTGTTTTAATGCTTTCCTTGTGCTTGGTTGTTTCGGCTTCGGCTTATTCCTCTTCGGTTGCAACTTCACCTGTTCCTGTTCATGAACAAGAGGTTAAATATGCAACGTTTTCAGAAGATTTTCAAAATATGTTCATTGACGGAACAATGTACTCGAGAGCAAACACATCAAACATATACTATTATGAGCCGATTGTATACAATGAATACGATGAAGATATTAATTTTGTAGACGACGTTGGCTTAATAGAAGGTAAGCTTAGCGATGAACAAAAGAAAACTGTTGCAGGAGTTAGCGTCCTTTCATACGATTCAACTGCTACAATTTATGATGCTGAAATCTATTATAAAGATGGCTCGAGACTTGCTGTAACATACCTTCTTGTTGATTTAATGAAGGAATACAATAAACTTACAAACCATGAATTCGATGAATTTTATGTTGATTTCTCTTGGCCGGCAGGTAATAAGGTTGCACTAAGCAAGGAGACTTTATTTAACCAACAAACAAGAGAGTTCGGATATTGGGAATACAATGACAGCTTTTCTGTTGAAGGAGCTGTTAAGGGTGGTTCACTTCGATATTACTATGGAGAAATAAGATATATAGATAATGAGTTTTATTTTTATGATCCACAGTTAAATACTGAATCAGAGGAATATATGAACAACAATGCATATTCCTATGAATTTGAGGGAAACGAGCCTAAGGTAAAGCTCA
>JAZSJL010000135.1:0-14848 GCA_045534355.1 Acutalibacteraceae bacterium | reverse complement strand
AACGCACGCGCCGCCAAGAGACGGCACGCCCGCGGCGGCGGCGCTGTCCAGCGTACAGTTGCCGTCGGATTGATAGACACATTTGCTGGTGCAGGGAATCAGACTCATGAAACATCAACATCCGTTCTGATAAAAGGTTGCTTTTATCATGACCAAAACAGGCGGAATTTATGTCTGTGCGTTTTCACCGGGGCGTGCGCTGAACACCGGGCGCGTAAAATTATTTCAGCGCCCGAGAAGGAACCCCTGTGAAACCGGAACTCCGGAAAGAAGAGGCTTTGGTTTTTCAAATTCTTTTGTGGACAGTCTCGGCTTTGGTATGGGCATTGTTGCTGTTTTACCTCTGTTTTTTCTTAAAAAGACCAAAGAAAAGATAGCGTTGTTCGTTCCTTGTATTATTCTTATTTCACTTGTAAATGTACGAACAGGCCTTATTATGGCTGTTATCGGGTTACTTTTTGCTTTGCCTGTAATCCTTAAAGCGTTTAAAGAGTCTGCAATTAAGATTATCGCCGTTGCATTGTCTTCTGTAATGTTGCTTTGTGTTTTTGTAGGTACAGTTTATGTAAAAAATCCAAAGACTTTAGGTTGGATTTTTGAGGATGTTATTTCATTTGTTGGTGTTGATTTTTCTGGAGAAACATCTGAATCCGAATTATCGACTACGTTACCGGTTGCGGAGAGTACAACTGAAGCTAGAGGTAATAAAACAGAAGAGAATATAGATGATTTTACTGAAACCCAAAAGCAGGTAACGGTTGTTGAAACGACAGTAAAAAATGATTTAACTCAAATAACTGAAACTCCGGTTACTACTCAGGTGACTGAAGCTACAACAGTATATAATACTGAAAATGAGTTCGGTGATAATACACAGCAACCAGAGAAACCGGGCTTCTTGGAAAATTTGACAGCTCATTCATCACAGAACAATACAGCAGAATTGCTTTTCAGAGATGATTTTTGGAATTTGCCAATAGGTTCAGCTCTTGTTTTTGGTACTGGCCACTCAATTTACGGTGCCGAAGGTTACCCACATTCTGATGTCGGATATATAAATGATTTATGGGTAGGTGGTATTGTTGGTGCCTTGATTTTATATGCTGCTTTTGCATTGTTGTTTGTTAAAGCTTTCAAAAGCACAAAAGAAATCAACATTAGATGTCTTGTCCTTTTCTTTTCGGTTGCAATACTTGTTTTCCAGGTTAAGGCAAACGCAATTATGTTTAATGCAGGTATAAACACCATTCTTCCTATGTTGTTTTACATTTGTTTTTTTACAAACAAAAAAGTAGTTTAGGTGAAAAGTAATGATAAAGGTTTCAATTATTGTTCCGGTATATAATGTAGAAACGTATCTTGAAAAATGTGTGGAAAGCTTGATTTGTCAAACTCATAAAAACATAGAAATCATTCTTGTTGATGATGGTTCAACTGATAATTGCCCATTCCTTTGTGATGTGTTTTCTAAGAAGGATAGTAGAATTACAGTTGTTCATAAAGAAAACGGCGGGCTTTCATCTGCAAGAAATGAAGGTATAAAAATTGCAACAGGTGACTACATTGCCTTTGTTGACAGCGATGACTATGTTAAGGAAAATTATATAAAGCTGTTATTAAATGCTTGCCTGGAAAATAATTGTACAATATCAGCCTGTGGATATTATGAGTATTACTCCGAAAGCAACTATAAAACTATTTGTGGTGAAAAAGCTTGTGTTATTTCTTCAGAAGATGCAATAAAAGATATTTTCACAATGAAAAATGAGGTTTGTGTTGTTGCGTGGAATAAACTTTATGCCAAAACATTGTTTACAGAGTTTGGCATAAATTATCCTGAGGGTAAAATTCACGAGGATGTTTTCACTACCTACAAACTCTGTGCTCTAACAGATGAGGTTGCATATGTAAATGAACCTTTGTATTACTATGTACAAAGACAAACCAGTATAATGGGGCAGACCTTTTCTCGCAAAAGGCTACAACTTCTTGAAGCTGTTGAAAGCATAAGTTCTTTTGTGAAGGAAAAATCACCTGAATTTGATGATGAATTTGTGTACTATACTTTTTTGAATTATTTGACATTGTTAAATGCGATGGCAGATTGCAGGTATAAAGATAGCTCTTTATTTAAAGAATTAAGAGCGAAAATATGGGATATGCTTCCGGAATTGAAAACAAATAAATACTTCGGTAAAAAGAATGTTCTAACTTGTATATTTCTTAAGTTGGGTATGAATGTATTTTATTTTATTCGTAAGCTTTATAAAAGGATTTAAAATATGAAGAAATTTGACGCAAACCAGAAAACATTGTTTAAAAACACGGTAATGCTTTATGTGTTACAGTTTTCAACTTACTTTCTTAGTTTTGCAACGTTGCCTTATCAGACGAGAATCCTTGGTCCTGCTATGTATGGAGTGGTAGGTGTTGCAGTTGCAACTATGGCGTATTTTCAGCTTTTTATGGATTTTGGCTTTTTACTTTCTGCAACAGAAGACATATCATTAAATAGAAATGATAGGTTTTATGTTTCTAAAAAGCTTACATCGGTTGCTGTAATTAAGACATGTTTTTTTATTATATCAGTTAGCCTTGTGATGTTATTCACGTTGTTTCTAAAACCGTTTTCAGAGTATAAAGCTTTGTATGTTTTGTATGTTCTTGCCTATGGTGTAAACTCTTTTTTGCCCGACTATTTCTTTAGAGGAATAGAAAAGATGACGGCAATTACATTCAGAACTGTTGCTGTAAAACTCTTTTCTACAGTTTTAACATTTGTTTTTCTTCGCTCGGCAGAGAATTACCTTGTCATTCCGGTTTTAATGTTAGTAGGAAACATTGGTGCTGTTATTTGGGCGTATTTTTATATTTATAAAAAGTTGAATTATTCATTTGAAAAGGTAACAATTTCGGAAATAGTTTATGATTTTAAACGTTCTGCAAGTTTTTTTCTTGCCCGTATTGCATCAACGGTCTATAGCGCCACAAATGCGGTAATTATAGGATATGTAGATACGACGGGTGTTGCAACAGGATATTTTACTTCGGCAGATAAAGTTATGACTATTGCCAAAAGCACAATCGCTCCTATTTCTGATAGCCTTTATCCGTACATGGTAAAGAATAGGAATTTTTCTTTAATTAAAAAGATTTTTTTATTTATAGAGCCTGTTATAATATTAGGCTGTTGTGTTGTTTGGGTTTTTGCGGAGCCAATATGTATTATTGCATTTGGCAAGGAATTTGCCGGTACAGCACCGATTTTGAGAGCTTTCATTCCTGGAATTGCCGTTTTATTACCAAGCTATGTTCTTGGTTTTCCCACACTCGGTGCAATGAAACTTGCCAAATATGCAAATTACTCCATTTTTTTTGGAACAGCTATTCATATAACTGGTTTGTGTATACTGTTTGTTACATCTAATGTAACTGGTGTAAGCCTTGCGTTCCTTACGTCAATATCTGAGGTGAGCATAATGCTGTTCAGACTGTTTTCTGTAATAAAAAACAGAAAAAAATTAAAATAATTTGATTCGAAATAAAATATATAAAGTGGATGATAGAGGAATTTAAAATGAACTTAAAAAATTTTTTGTATCAGTTGTACAGAAGATGTCGGCATGTTTTAGGTCTTCTTAAAGTGCGTTGTTCGCGTCAACAAAAAATAAACTTAATCGGAGATAAACATTTTTTTATTTTTGGTACACCAAATCATGGCAATTTAGGTGATAATGCAATAGCTTTTGCTGAAGAGGATTTTGTTAAAAATCTTTATCCGGATTATTCGTTTTATTTTTTTGATGAAACAGGGTATTGGAAATATAAACAGTCATTAAAAGAACATGTTTCAGAGAAAGATATTCTTTTATTCCACGGTGGTGGCAATATGGGTTCTCTGTATCCCTATGCTGAAGACTTGCGTCGCGATGCAATCAAAAGTTTCCCTAATAATAAAAAAGTGATTTTTCCCCAGACTATATATTTTTTTGATGATGTTTTTGGAAGATATGATAAAAAAAAGATGCAAAAGAAATATAATAAAGATGAAAATCTTTATTTTTTTGCCAGGGAAGAATATTCTTTTGAGATAATGCGGGAAATGTTCGGTAATGACAGGGTTTTTCTTGTGCCCGACATCGTGCTCTCGCTGAAAAGTTTGTTGCCAGAAGAAAACGAGCGAAAAGGGGCACTTGTTTGTTTCAGGGCAGATGAAGAAGCTAAAATTACTGCTTCAGAAAAAGATTTGATCAAAAATAAGCTTAGTGATGTCTTTGATGAGGTGGTTTGTACAGACACTGTAGTGCCGGTTTATAACGGTGTTGAAGAGTCAAGAGAAGAAGTTAGAAAAAAATTAGAACAATTTTCTAAAGCGAAAATTATAATTACAGATAGGCTTCACGGAATGGTTTTTGCTGCAATAACAAAAACGCCATGTATAGCTTTAAGTAACTATAATAAAAAGGTTTTAGGTGTTTATAAGTGGATTGAACGTCTTTCATATGTTAAATATATTGATGATATATCAGTGTTTGACGACGTCGTTGAAAGTGTGTTAAATGCCGAAAAAAATAATGTTGATGTATTTGCAAAAATTCAGGAAAAGTTTGAGCCTCTAATAAATGTTTTAACACAAAATTTGAGTTGATTTATAATACACCGTAGCCCCATAATTTTATTTTTGGTTTACTTAATTGGTGTTAAGCATATTCAATAAATTCCTGTTGTTGGTATATATACCATTCCATCATAAAACATTAAATGCTCCAAGGTTTTCCTTGGAGCATCACTTATACCTCAATCAATTCATATTCTCTTTCGCCATATCCAAGCTTCGCTGCTGTTTCTATGGTGTGGATTCCGTTTCGACTCTCGATTCGTTCAATGAGATGTGGTTTGCCCGGGTCAGAGCAAGCATATACTAAATCAATACAAGCCTGGTCAATTGCTATGGGGTCAGTTGAAGCAAGTATGCCTATATCAGCAATACAAGGGTCCTCAGCCTTTGCACAGCAGTCGCAGTCAACACTCATATTTTTCATAACATTAATATAAAGAATGTTGCCTTTGAAAATGTCCACAACAGAGCTTGCAGCCTCTGCCATTGACTCTAAAAATTCATCGTGATCAGAGGTCCAGAAGTTATCGGGGTTGCCTACGCCGTGAATGTAGCCCTTGCCGTAGGATGAAGCAACGCCAATTGAAAGCTGTTTTATCGCTCCACCGTATCCACCCATAGGGTGCCCTTTAAAGTGGGAGAGCACGAGCATAGAGTCATAATTTGCAATGCTTTTACCTACAAAGTTTTTCTTGATTTTTTCACCGTTAGGTACATCGAGAATCAAATCGGGACCCTCTGCATCAAGAATATCAACATCGAATAAATTGCTCCACCCGTGTTCTCTTATCAGCTGTTGGTGACGTTCTGTTGTGTTTCTTGCTCCCTCATATGCTGTGTTGCATTCTACAACAGTTCCCTTAACAAATTCAATAACAGGCTTCCAGAAATCAGGCTTTAAAAAATTTTGATTTCCTCTTTCGCCCGAATGTACCTTTACGGCAACCTTACCCGGTAATGTAACACCAAGCATTTTGTAAAGCTCAAGAACCTTTTCGGGTGTGATTTCTTTTGAAAAATAAACTTTTACAGACATAAAAACACCTACCTTGTTTTGATTATAACAGTCTGTATTTTATATGTCAAAAATATTTTGACTTATTCTTTGCTTTTTCTTTTTACTTGATAAAAATATGCTGTTGTGTTATATTAAAATCAACTTAAAAAGGTGTGATTTTGTGAAACCTAATATTATATTTTATTTCTCCGATCAACAGAGGTGGGACACCCTTAATAGCGAGCTTATGCCTAATGTGTGGGAGCTGGGCGAGGAGGGAGTGTTATTTGAAAACTCCTTTACCTGTCAGCCTGTGTGTGGTCCTGCTCGTGCTTGCTTGCAGACAGGTCAGCTTGCTACACAGAATAAGTGCTACTGGAATGGAATTCCACTTGCCCGTAACACTAAAACTCTTGCTGACCATTTTAACGAAAATGGCTACGATACTGCTTATATCGGCAAGTGGCACCTTGCATCTGACAGATTCCCGGGGCTTGGTGTTCATTGTGAAAAAACTGCTGTGCCTTTAGAAAAACAGGGTGGCTATAAATATTGGCGTGGTGCCGACGTGCTTGAATTTACTTCTCACGGCTACGATGGTTACGTGTTCGATGAAAATGGTAATAAAATCAACTTTGCAGGCTACAGAGCTGACTGTATAAACGATTTTGCGCTGGAGTACATAGAAAACCATAGTGGTGATAAGCCGTTCTTTATGTTTATTTCTCAATTGGAGCCACACCACCAAAATGACCACGGGCACTTTGAAGGTCCAAAGGAATCAGTAGAACAATATAGAAGTTATCCTATACCTGAGGATTTAAGCTTTTTACAGGGCGACTATAGCGAGGAATATCCCGACTATATTGCATCTATAAACAGGTTAGATGAAAACGTAGGCAGACTTGTTTCCAAGCTCAAAGAAAAGGGGATATACGACAATACAGTTATTGTTTACACAAGTGACCACGGCTGTCATTTCAAGACACGAAATTTTGAGTACAAGCGTAGCTGTCACGATTCCTGTATTCATACACCTCTTGTCTTTGGTGGTGGAGCAATAGCCAAGGCAGAGACTAAAAACGACCTTGCAAGTCTTATAGATTTACCACCAACTCTGTTACAGCTTGCCGGTATAGATGTTCCGGAAAGCTATTCGGGAAACGTTTTGCCTGTCAATGACCTTGAAGCTCCCGAAAGAGATAGTGTTTTTGTTCAGATTAGTGAATCTCACATCGGTAGAGCAGTCAGAACAAAAAAGTGGAAATATTCTGCACGTGCAATCGGCTCAGGCTGGTACAAGCCAAGGGCTATACACTATTTTGATGATTATCTGTATGATTTGGAGAACGACCCTTGCGAGAAAAACAATCTTGTTAATAACGAGAATTACGCAGGCGTGTTATCGCAAATGCGAAGCCTTCTTTCAAGAGAAATGGTAAGCGCAGGGGAAAGAAAACCAATCTTCCACAAGCCAAGGAGGATTATAAAATTTTAAGGAAAGATATTAAAGACGATATCTTTCCTTTTTGTGTAAATTATAGTTCCTTTAAAATTTCAAGTAGCTTTGCTGAAATCTGTGCTTCGGTTTCGGAAAGGGATGCAAAGAGCTTTGATAATTCAACGTCCTCGTTTTCAATCTCCCTTGCATACTCCATATATTCTCTTACAAGACCTGTTGAAACCTGCCATCCTCTTAATACTCTATCCCGTTTTGTTAATTGGAAACCGTATAATTCATTCATAATTTTACCCCCAAAGTTAATATACTTTTATTATCCCCGTAAAATCCAAAATATAATAACTTTTAAGTAAAAAAACACTTGACAAACAAGTCGTAATTTAATATAATTTATTTCGTTGCGTATGGACCATTAGCTCAGTTGGTTAGAGCAACCGGCTCATAACCGGTTGGTCCGGGGTTCGAGTCCCTGATGGTCCACCAATTAAATATAGGGGCATAATGTAATGGTAACATTCCGGTCTCCAAAACCGTCCTTGAGGGTTCGAGTCCTTCTGCCCCTGCCAAAAATCGACAGGTTTCGACCTGTCGATTTTTTATCCATTGCGAAACCAATGGTATATCATCACCGAAGGTGTATATCATCACACCTTTAGGGGTGCATCAAGGAATGCTTTTGCAATGATGATATGCAAAACTTCGTTTTGATGGTATCCTATTCCTTGGGGACGAGGTGATATACAATGCTTCGCATTGATTTATACGAGAGTTCGAATTAATACGTAAAACTGCTGAAAACATCTTTTTTGTAACTTCCCAATTTGTAACCACTGAATAATTTGTGGTTGCTTCTTTTTTTAGGTGGGTGTATAATGTAAAAAAAGGAATATTGAAAGGGGAGTTTTTTATGGCAAAATATGATATTGTAGTTGTAGGTGCATCTACCACAGGCTGTTGGTTTGCAAAGAAAATGGCAGAGCAGGGCGCAAAGGTGCTCGTTATCGAGAAAGAGAAAGCCGACGACGTTTCTCGTGCCTATGATATTTTTCATATGGGCGAGGGTGAAATGGAGCAATATGGTCTTGAGGTACCTACAGAGGACAATCCTATAAGAGAATTCCGTTTTGAGCGTTCAAATATGGTTTCTCCCTATTCTACTACTAAAATCCCCGGTGGTTATTCACCTGTTATCGGTATGCACAAGCACGATTACATTATGTATATGGCACAGCAGGCACAGAGTGCCGGTGCTGAGTTTATATACGGTGCTTCCTTTGTGGATTTTGTTTATGACAAAAGCAATAAAATTTGTGGTGCAAAGTACAAAACTGCCGAAGGTACCAAGAAGGTGAATTGTAAGCTTGTGGCAGACTGTTCCGGTATTCCGTCCATTGCAAGAACAAAGCTTCCAAGCTCTTCTGTTGTAGAAAATGCACCGTTAACCAATAAAGATATTCTTTACGTTGTGCTTTACTACGTTACATATAACGATAAATCAATTAACCCTACTGACCTTAACGGCTTCTATATGCAGTACAAATCCTGGTTTGCTCCTGCAGGTGAGGGCTACGACGGTCTTATGGGTATAGGCGCTTTCTTTTCATATGATTATGCAGAGGCAGTTTTTAAGGAACATTTCAGCAAGAATGCCAAAGTACCTGAGTTTACTCTGCTTAAAACAGAAAAGGGTATGACACCATACCACAGAAACTTAACATCAACTGTAGATGATGGCTTTATTGCTATGGGAGATACTGCATTCCTTACCAAGCCAACCTGTGGTGAGGGCTGTACCTCATCACTTGAGCATGGCGAAATTGCCGTAGAGGTAATCGGTAAGCTTCTTAAAGCAGGCAAACCTCTTTCCAAAGAGAATATGTGGAGCATTAACACACGCTATATGAGGGGGCAGGGTAAGGAATTTGACTCTATGAGAGCACTTCTTAAGGGTGTTATCACAATCAGCTACGATGAAGCAGAGTATATGTTTAACAACGGACTCCTCTTTAGCGATAAAATACTGGGCAATATTGATGATGGGATTAACCTCAGCGCTTCGGATATTGCTGAAATTGTCAGTGGCATTGCTAAAGGTGTTGTAACAAAAAAGCTTAAGGCATCTACTATCAAAAATCTTGTTAAAGCACTTTCGCAGAGCGATGCAGTTACAAAGCTCTACGAAGCATATCCCGAAACCTATGCAGGTCACGCTGCGTGGAAGGCAAAGGCAGATAAGCTTTGGTGCGAAATCGGTAAGCTTTCTGATATTGTTGACCCTGAAATTGCAGGAATAGTTAAGAATAAGTAATTATTATAACCCTGATGAAATCAACTCATCAGGGTTATATTTATAGCTTTATATGCCTTTGTAAGCCGTTTATGAATATTGGCGTAAGCTCTGCTTGAATAAGAGGTCTTGCGTATCTGTGGAATTCCTCAGTTACGTTTGTTTTGCTTTTGGTAATCCATTCTTTTGGGAGCTTCTTTTCAAGGTTTGCTACGTTGTGTACGTTGTGGAGCTCCGTTGTGCATTGGTATGGATCATTAGAGATTCTTTTGAGCGCAACCATTTCGCTTGTGTGTCCGTTAAAGGCTGCTCTTACAGCAGCGCCACCCACCTGGTAGCTTTCTGTAATATCTGTTCTGCTTGTCAGGTGCCCTGCGCATCTTTGAAGAATTGAAAGCTCGATTGACCTGACCTTGGTGTTAATGTTCTTTGCAGTTATATTTGCCAAATACCTTGCTGTGCCTGTAAGGTTTCTGTGACCAAAGGCATCCACGAAGGTTGCATCGTTGGAGAGCTCGCAAACGTATCTGTTATCCTTCATTTTTATTCCTTCCGATACAGCAATAACAACAGATTTCTTTTCCTTTTGCTTTGCTTCAACCTTTTCGAGAAAATTGTCTATTTCAAATGGTATTTCGGGTAGGTAAAGCATATCTACACCCTCGCAATCCTCGCTTTTAGAGAGGGAGGCAGAGGCTGTGAGCCATCCTGCGTTTCTGCCCATTATTTCAACTATTGTTACGTATGGTGTGCCGTATACCGTAGCGTCCCTTACAAGCTCCTTAACTGTTGCTCCGATGTACTTTGCTGCAGATCCGAAGCCCGGTGTATGGTCTGTAAGCATTAAGTCGTTGTCTATTGTTTTTGGAATACCCATAAAGGATATATCAGAGCTTATTTCCTTGGCATAATCCGACAGCTTCATTATTGTGTCCATGCTGTCGTTTCCACCGATATAAAAGAAATATTTTATATCCAGCTTCTTAAGTGTGTTGAATATTTTTTCGTAGGGCTCGGTTGTTTCAGTAAAGTGAGGGAGCTTATATCTGCAGGAGCCTAAAAATGAAGATGGTGTACGTTTTAATAGCTCAATCTCCATACTTGTGTTAAAAATATCTGACAAATTAATAATTTTTTCTTCAAGGAGCCCTGCAACTCCGTGTGCCATACCGTAAATTGTTGAGGCACCCCTGTTTTTGGCTGCCTCAAAAACTCCTGCAAGACTTGCGTTTATAACTGCTGTTGGGCCACCACTCTGACCTACAATTGCATTAAAAGACATAAAAACACCTCGTTGATAATCTTTTAATAGTTTAATCAACCAGGTTGTTTTTATTATAAATTAAATTCATTTAAGTCATAAAAATATCCCTTGTACCTGCCATTAAAGCCTTTGGGCTTGCTCTGGTTTACTGCGAATATTCTTTTTGATTTGTAAAGTATAGCAATTTTGATTTTTTCTGTGGTGCCCTCTGTGAAATGCTTTTTTACTTGCTTGTAGAGAGGGTCTTTTCTTTTTAAAATATCAGGTATCTGCAGGGCAGAGGAGCAGGACAGTAAATCGCAAATTAATGCTTCACGTAAAAGCTCCTTATCAACCCTGCTTTCGAAAAATTTATATATCCTTTCTGTGTAAACTTATAGCGCGATGTTACTGACCATTACGGCGTTTCCGAAATCATAGAAAAGTCTGAACGGAGTATAGCCACATTGTTTTATAAGATAATCGAGAGTGTATAGAAATCTACCATTATTGTAGAGCCTGTCTAAAGCATCCTCGCAGTTGTGCAGAGCTTCAAGCTCGTTTTCAGTAAGCCAGGGTGTTTTGGTAACATCATAGGGTGGTGCTTCATTAAATTCACAAGGGTATTGGTCAGGAAGCTCTCTCATATCTGCACCGTGCAGGAGCTTTAAAAAGCCCATTTGAAGCATATTTGCTCCCAAGGCATATCCAATATCAAAACTCTTTTCAAAGCTCTCTAAATCCTCGTGGGGCAGTCCTGCAATAAGGTCGATGTGTATGTGCATATTACCGAATGCTATAAGTCTTTTAATGTTTTCTGTTAATTTGCTTGTGTTGGTCTTTCGGTTAATTGCTGACAATGTTTTCTCGTTAAAGCTTTGCATCCCTATTTCTAATTGAAACAGATTCCTTGGAGCTTTTTCTAATACGGATAAGGTTTCCTCTGTAAGAATATCTCCTGCAATTTCAAAGTGGAAGCAAACGCCTTTGGGAATTTTACTGCCGTAGTTTTCTAAAATGAACTCAAGTATTTCATTAGCTCGTTTTGCGTTTGCATTAAACGTTCTGTCAACGAACTTTATGGTTTTTGTTTCGCTGTTTGCTAATGTGATAATTTTATCCTTCGTTTGCTCAAAATCAAAGTATCGTAGGCTTGAGCACCTACCCGAAAGGCAGAAGGCACATCTGTACGGACAGCCTCTGCTGGCTTCAATGTATGTTATTCTTCCGTTAAGCTTGTCAAAGAATTCATTACAGTATGGGTTTATTGGAGTGCCTGTGTATTCCTTTTCGGGGTTTGCAAATATTTCACCGTTATTTCTATAGCACAAGCCGTCAACGTGGTGGTAGCTTTCGTTGTTCACAAGTGCTGCTATAAGCTGTGGGTACGTTTCTTCACCCTCGCCACAAAGCACAAAATCAATATAGCTGTTCTTTGCTAAAACAGACTTAGCATTGTAAGAAACCTCAGGTCCACCGAGAATAATTGTTGCGTTTGTGTGCTCTTTTATTATCTTACAAATCTCAAGTGTTTTTTCAATGCTCCATATGTAGCAGGAAAATGATACTATATGTGAATTGCTGTTTATAATCTTTTCGGCAATTGTCTGAATATCGTTATTTATAGTCGCTTCTATTACAGTGGACTCAATTTCCGGATACGAATTTTTTAAGCTTGAAAATAGGCACCAAGGGGCAAGGGAGGCGTGAATGTATTTAGAATTTAAACAACATATGGCAACCTTCAAAAATATCTCACCTTTTAAATTATTTTAATTTACATTTTTTCTTTTCTGTGATATTATAACGATTATAGTTTATCGAAACAGTGTAACTATACACTGTTTCGATATCAAATTTTTAATTTGGTATCGAATTTTCGTAGAAAATTCGACTATAATCCTTTCAATGACTATAGTGCAAAATTTATTTTGCTAAAAGCCGAAGCTATCGGCTTTTACGAAACGCTTTAGCGTTTCGCTGTACTATAGTCATTATAACTAAAGTTTTTAAAATGTTCAAGGAGAATAGATATGACAAAGCTTTCGGAAAAGAAAAATGTTAATTTCCTCGTTGTGCTGTGCTCGGTAGTGTATTTTGTAAGCTACATTTCAAGAGTTAATCTTGGCACGGTGCTTGTTGAAATTATAAGCAGTGGCTATGCGCCAAAGGCAGTTGCTGCATTGGCATTGACAGCGTGTTCAATAACTTACGGAGCAGGTCAGCTTGTGAGTGGTTACCTTGGCGATAAATTTAAGCCACAGAATATAATCTTTATTGGCTTTATAATCACGTCGCTGATGAACTTATGCGTTGGTACTGTGGGAAATGGCGAAATGCTTGTTGTGTTCTGGGCAATTAATGGCTTTGCGCAGGCATTTATGTGGCCACCACTTGTAAAAATACTTTCAAATCTTCTTAACGATGATGATTACAAGAAGGCTTGTGTTAAGGTGAGCTGGGGTAGCTCCTTGGGTACAGTTTCGGTTTACCTTATTTCACCATTTATCATTAAAGCCTTTGACGTTAAGCTTGTGTTTATCCTTTGTGGTGTTACTGCTGCTGTTATGGCACTTGTGTGGAAGCTTACTTACGATAACTATAAGCCTATTAAGGCTTGTGCCTCCGACACCGTGCTTCCAAACTCAAACGGTAAAAAACAGGAGGCACCTTCTTCTGCTGTAGCAAAATTCAGCAAATCTTCTATAGTCTTGCTTGGCTTTATAATGGTCTGCATAATGCTCCAGGGCTCGCTTCGTGATGGCGTTACTAACTGGACACCTACATACATTTCCGAAATCTTTAAGCTTGACAGCTCTGTTTCTATCCTTACAGGAGTTATTCTTCCGATATTCAGTCTGCTTTCATTTACCTTTGTTTCATTTGTAAACAGAAAGTTTATTAAAAACGAGCTTGTGTGCGCAGGTGTTACCTTTGGTGTGGGTGCAGTTTCTGCTGTATTATTGTTAGCATTAGGCTCAAAAAGTGTTGTTTTATCCCTGGTTGCTCTTGCACTTTTGGTTGGTTCAATGCACGGTGTGAACTTAATACTTGTGTGTATGATTCCTGCTCACTTTGCAAAATACGGAAAGGTATCATTTATATCAGGACTTATAAATTCCTGTACTTATATCGGTGCTGCTATATCAACCTACGGAATTGCAGTTTTTACCGATTCCTTTGGCTGGAACAAAACAATACTCTTGTGGAGCGTTGTTGCCTTTGTGGGTGCGTTTATATGTATTGCAATCGCTAAAAAATGGGTAGCGTTTAAAAAAGCGTAATACGCTGACTTTGATAATAATTTAACTTGACAATGTTCACATATTTTTATATTATAATATGTGAACATTTTTGTTTTATAATTTTGTAAGGATGTGTTTTTAATGGATCAAAAGTATGAAGCATTATTTACCCCTTGGAAGATTCGTGACGTCGAAATCAAAAACAGAATAGTTATGTGCCCAATGGGTGGTACTTCACTTTTCGGTTGGTTTGAGCTCGGTGGTTGCCACTTCGACAAGGAAGCTGCAAAACTTTTCCTCGAAAGAGCCAACAATAACGTTGGTCTTATTATCCCCGGTATTGCACCTTTGAGAGATACCTTCTGGGGCAAATGGCTTTGGCAGAATCCAAAGATGTTTGAAGAGTTAAAGGAATTTATGGACGAAATCCATAAAACAGGCGCAAAGCTTTTCATTCAGCTTACTGCCGGTATGGGTAGAAGCTGGGCTATCACAGAGCTTATTGCTCCACTTCATAAAAATAAATTTACCCGTGCACTTATTAAGCCTGTTATTGATACTTCACACGAGCTTGCATCTCCAAGCCCACAGAAGTCCCGTTGGGCTCACGATATTGAGTGCCCTGAAATGACAGTTGAGCAGATTCACGAAATTATCGAAGCATTTGCAAAAACTGCAAAGCTTTGTATGGATGCCGGTGTTGACGGTGTTGAGGTTCACGCTGTTCACGAAGGCTATCTTTTAGACCAATTCTCGATGGAATTCTTTAACAAGCGTACCGACGAATACGGCGGAAGCTTTGAAAACCGCTATCGCTTTGCGGCCGAGGTTGTTAAAGCGATTAAGAGCGAATGCGGTGAAGATTTCCCCGTATCGCTTCGTTATTCGGTAGAATCCAAGATGAAGGGCTTTTGCGAAGGCGCAATGCCGGGTGAAGATTATGTTGAAGTCGGACGTAATATGGAAGAAAGCGAAAAAGCCGCTAAATATTTGCAG
>JAZSJL010000186.1:0-2751 GCA_045534355.1 Acutalibacteraceae bacterium | reverse complement strand
GCAGGCTACTATTATTTCTCTTACTAATATGACAAGTGCAGGTCAGCTCGCAGGTGTGCCGATCATTGCAGGTGGTGGTTCATTGGCAGAGCTGGCACTATCACAATTCGTTATAAACTCCAGATACTCTCTTATGTCAGTTTCCATATCCCAGAAATTCTCCCACAAGGTTACGTTTTGGAATAAGCTTTTTATTGCATATGCAAACACAGATGAAATATTTGCTGTTGCCCACTCCAACAAGGGTGAGGTTGGCAAAAAATATATGTGGGGACTTATGCTCTTACCAATTATAGGCTGGACTTCGGGAACTCTCGTTGGGGGTGTTGCAGGTAATATTTTGCCAACAATAATCGTTTCTGCATTAGGTCTTGCTATATACGGAATGTTTGTTGCAATTGTTGTACCCGTTGCAAAGAAGGAAAAAATGACAGCACTTTGTGTTCTGCTTGCTATTGCCTTGAGCTGTTCATTTAAGTACATACCTGCATTGAGCGTTGTACCTTCAGGCTTTACTGTTATAATCTGCGCCGTTGCAGCAAGTGCAACATTTGCCTTGGTTGCACCTATAGAAATCGGGGACAAGGAGGCACCTGCAAATGAATAACGAAAAATTCCTTGTTTACCTTCTTGTAATGGCAGGAGTTACTTACCTTGTAAGAATGATTCCCATGGTACTAATAAAGGAGAAAATAAAAAACAAGTTCATTTTATCCTTCCTTCATTACATACCATATACAGTTTTAGCAGTAATGACTGTACCTGCTTGCTTTTACGCAACAGAAAGTCCTGTATCTGCGATTGTAGGCTTTGTCGTAGCCGTTATTGCTGCTCTTTTTGAAAGGAGCCTGACAACTGTTGCATTCCTTGCTTGTGCAGGAGTGCTTATTACAGAGCTTATAATGAGATTTATTTAATATATAAGCCGTATGCGTTATTAGCGAAGATTAACGGTAAGAGAACTACCCACCACCGTTCCGACCCATATAACAGTAAAGTATAGTACATTACACGAAATGTACTATACTTTAACATTTATAAAACAAAAGAACGGTCCCCCTCCCTATGCGCTTAACAGCGCACAGGGATGTAAAGCTATCGCTCAACTATAGTTTTAAGGTACTACGAATGAGCTAAACCAAGTTATTCGCCCAAGGCTTTAAACTCATAGCCTTGACTTTTAGCGTAGTCTATTATATCCCCCAAAGCCTGGGCATTATCAGGTGAAACTGCGTGTAAAAGAAGCACACAGCCCGGGTGAAGTCTGCTTGTTACGGTATCGAAGGCATACTGCTTACCCTTAAGATTTTTCGTGTCCCAATCGGCATAGGCGCTGGACCAAAAGACCGATTTATATCCCATATTATCCACAAGGTCCAGGGCACTTTCACTACAGGCACCCTCAGGGAATCTGAAAAAAGGCGCAGAATAACCGAATTTTTCACGAAGATAGTTATCAAGACCTATTATTTCTTCTGCCATTTCCATACGGGAGATTTTTGAAAAGTTAGGGTGATTAACGCTGTGGTTACCTACAATGTGACCTTCATTAATCATTCTTGCAATAAGCTCGGGGCAATCTTTAACGTGTGGGAGCGTTACAAAGAATGCAGCAGGCACATTTTTCTCCTTGAGAGTATCAAGAATTTTTCCTGTATTACCGTTTTCGTAGCCACAATCGAAGGTTAAATAAACTACCTTTTCACCACTTGTATCAAGGCACATGGCACCATATTTTTCATATAGCTTCTGGTTATTCACGGAAATCTCGTGAGGAACTCCATTTTTAGACACACCGAAGCTGTGATTTATTTCCTTCTCGCTTATACCTCTTGCATTCTGTGGGTCAACTATGGGAAGCTCTGCCTGTGGCAAAGGCTCCAGACCTGTGTAGGTTTCCTTTGTGCCTGTGTTTTTACCGTAAATTACTTTTAACTCACTTTTTTTGCTATCCATTGGTGCAGGGTCAGGTGTGGTGGTAAGCTCCCCTTCCGAGGACTCTGTTGCCTGACCGGTGAGTGTTGTGGTATAATCACTTTCTGTTTCACCCTTACCACACCCGAACAAGCAAACAGCAATGGATAGCACAAGCAAGAAAGCCGTATATTTTCTCAAAATATCACTACCCTGAATAAGTCGCAGAAGCATCTGCGACTTATTATTTATTTTTACTTCATCATTGAATTCACGCTACCTACAATGTTATCCATTGTTTTGATAGACTTCTTTGCAAGCTTTTTCATCTTGTGCTTTGGGCTTCTTACATTCACAACTGCTGCAGCAACTGCAGATACTGCACCAATAGCCATTGTTGCACCACCAAGCTTTGCCATGTTTTCGGTACTCATTTTCATTTTCATAATTCCACCTCCAATAAATTTTGAGCATTTGCTCTGATTTAAGTTTGCCCTGAACGAGGCGTAATTTTTATTTTTAGAGTCTTAAACATAATGGAAATAACACAAAATTTTGCAAATAAAATATTGAATATGCAGTCATTTAGTGTATAATATCTTTATCTAAAAAGGTTGTGAGAAAATGAGTAAACAAAAAAGACTTATAGCAATAAACGATATATCAGGCTTTGGTAAATGCTCCCTTACGGTTGCTTTGCCTATTATTTCTGCTGCCGGTGTAGAAACTATATGTATGCCTACTGCTGTGCTTTCAACTCACACAGGTGGTTTTGAGGGGTATAATACTCCAGGTGTGCAATGCGCACACGAAAATCTAAACCACACACCCGGGGAT
>JAZSJL010000101.1:0-2062 GCA_045534355.1 Acutalibacteraceae bacterium | reverse complement strand
AATGAACAATACTTGCGACCGCCTTTGTGTTCCTCGTATTGATCCCGACCTTGCTCTTGAGGCAATCAAGGCAGTTGTTGACGTTGATAAGGATTGGGTACCTCACAGCGACGGTACATCACTCTATATCCGTCCATTCATCATTGCTACAGATGCTTTCCTTGGTGTTCACGCTTCTCACAGCTACATTTTCTGTATAATTCTTTCACCTGTTGGCTCATACTATGCAAACGGTATGGATCCGGTTAAGATTTTCATCGAAAGAGAATATGTTCGCTGTGTTAAGGGTGGTACAGGTATTGCCAAGTGTGGTGGTAACTATGCTGCATCTCTTATCGGTCAGGAAAAGGCAGACAAAATGGGCTATGCTCAGGTTCTTTGGCTCGATGGTGTTGAGAGAAAGTACATCGACGAGGTCGGCGCTATGAACGTTTTCTTCGTAATTGATGATGTAGTTATAACTCCATCTCTTGAAGACGGCAACATCCTTCCGGGTGTTACAAGAGCATCTTGTATCGAGGTGCTTAAGGCAAACGGCTACAAGGTTGAGGAAAGAAAGCTTTCTATCGACGAGGTTAAAGAGGCTTACAAGGCAGGTAAGCTTTCCGAGTCCTTCGGTACAGGTACAGCAGCAGTTATTTCTCCTGTTGGCGAGTATATCGACGGTGACGAGCACATTGTTATCAACGATTCAAAAATCGGTCCTGTTGCTCAGTTCCTTTATGATGAACTCACAGGCATTCAGTGGGGCAAAAAGGAAGATAAGAACGGCTGGATAGTTAAAGTAAACTAATTTAACCCATAAATTAGCATCCCCATCATTCAAGCTATGAATGACGGGGATGCTTCTGTTTATATTGACTTATTAATCATTAAAAAAATGCCTGTCCAATATCTCTGCTGCAGTTATAACAAATTTTACACACGGTCTTACCTTGTAGTATTCAGCAGTTCTCGGGTCAGAAACAGGGGAGGTGGACTTGCCTAAATTACCAAGTAAATCTCTGCATATTATTGTTTCGTGCTCTGCCTTGAATTCTTGGGCTAATTGCTGTATAAGCGCATAGTGTCCGTCTTTTTTCTCCTTGGGGTCAGCTGTTGTGTAGCCTGCAAGGAGTCCTGCTACCATAAACATACCCGAAACAGCACCACATACCTCACGAAGTCTGCCCATACCACCACCAAAGGAGGAGGAAAGCTTCATAGCAACCTCTTCGTTTATACCACAATCCTCTGCAAATGCCACAAAAACTGCTTGTGCACAGTTTGCGCCGGTGCAAAACAACTCTGCAGCTCTCTGTGAATGGTCTTTTTTCATATTTTAAAACCTCTTTTTAGATTCATTTTTGCTTTATTTTATCACAAAAACTCAATGTTTTCTATAATTTAACAACAATTATTGAAAAAGTTGTTATAATTATGCTATACTACATAAGAAGTTTATTTACGGTGGTTTATTTTATGATGCTTTCTCTTGTCGTTCCTTGTTTTAATGAGGAAGAAAATGTTCAGCGCTTTTATGATGAGGTTAAAAGTACATTTGAGGGTCTTGTTTCCGATTATGAAATTGTTTATGTAAACGATGGCAGTACCGATAAGACAAGCGATGAACTCAAAAAGATTTATAACAACGATTCTGCACGTGTTCAGGTGCTTACCTTCAGCCGTAATTTTGGCAAAGAGGCAGCAATGTACGCAGGTCTTTCCAACGCTAAAGGCGACCTCGTTTGCATTATAGATGCTGATTTACAACAGCATCCTTCTGTTGTAATAGAAATGCTTAAAGCAATGAGTGAAGATGATTCAGTTGATTGTGTTGCAGCATATCAGGCAGAGCGCAAAGAGGGTAAGGTGATTTCTGCCGTTAAGTCCGGCTTCTATAAGCTTATAAATAAAATGGCAGAGGTTGATTTTGTAAACGGAGCATCCGATTTCCGACTTATGAAAAGAGCTATGGTAGATGCAATTATAAGTATGAGTGAAAATCATCGTTTTTGCAAGGGTATTTTCAGTTGGGTTGGCTTTAATACAAAATATATTCCGTATGAGGTTAAAGAGCGTG
>JAZSJL010000043.1:0-9336 GCA_045534355.1 Acutalibacteraceae bacterium | reverse complement strand
TCAATACTATACAGATATATTATATTACATAAATAGCCTTGTTTTTTTGGTAATTTTAGTGTATTATATTTTGTTGTAATATTTTTGCGAGGTAAACATATGAAAAAACCTGAATTACTTGCCCCTGCAGGGGATATGAATTGTTTATTGGCAGCTGCTCGATTTGGCGCAGATGCAGTATATATCGGAGGTCCTCTCCTTCAGCTTCGAGCAGAAAAATCTGCCTTTTCAGAGGAAGAAATCTCAAAGGCTACAGAATATCTTCACTCTTTAGGAAAGAAGCTTTACGTTACTGTAAACAGCTTCACAAAAAACTACGAAATAGAGCCTCTCAGGAGCTATGCCCGTACACTTTATGCCCTGGGTGTAGATGCTGTCATTGTTGCAGATTTAGGTGCTCTGCGCACAATAAAACAGGCAGAGCCTCGCCTTGAGGTTCACATAAGCACACAGGCAAACTGCTGTAACTACGCAAGTGCTATGGCTTACTATGAAATGGGTGCTTCAAGAATAGTTGTTGCCCGTGAAATGACTATAGAAGAAATTGCAGAAATGCACAGCAATATACCGGAGGATTTAGAAATAGAAGCATTTGTACACGGCGCCATGTGTATGGCATATTCCGGCAGGTGTCTTATTTCCTCGTACCTTAATAACAGAAGCGGCAACAGAGGCGAATGCACACAGCCCTGCCGTTGGGAATACTACCTTGTTGAAAGAAACAGGCCAAACGAATACCTGAAATTGGAGGAATACCAGGACCATTCAGCGCTCCTCTCCTCACACGATATGAAGGCTGTTGGCTTCCTCGATAAGCTTGCCGAAGCAGGTGTAGACTCCTTCAAAATTGAAGGCAGAATGAAAACAGAGTACTACGTTTCTCACGTTGTAAACGCCTACAGAAGAGCAATAGACGGCACGGCACCAATGGAGCTTATTGAGGCTGAATTAGATGCCATAAGCCACCGTCCGTACAATAGTGGCTTCTACTTCGGAAACCTTGTGCACGACCACAAAAACGATGGTCAGTACCATTGGGATTGCACCTTTGCAGGTGTCGCCCTCGAGGATTGCACAAACAAAAAGTTAAAGATAGAGCAACGAAACTTTTTCAGATTAGGCGATACAATTGAGGTTCTTTCCCCCGACTCCTTTGGCATGAAATTCACATGTACCGGAATAACAAACGAAAAGGGAGAAAGCTGTGAAACTGCTTGTCACCCACAGGAAATACTAACCCTCGACTGCGATGCAGAGGTTAAAAAAGGTGACATTTTACGAGTACGCACAAAGAAAGAAAAAATCATTACAGATATCTGATATGAAAAACTTTGAAATTCTCGCACCCGTAGGTGCAGACGAGCAATTAAAGGCTGCTGTCAGGTGTGGAGCAAATGCCGTTTATTTCGGCACCGGTAACTTCAACGCCCGAAGAAATGCAGACAACTTCAGCAGTAACACGCTCAAAGGTGCCGTAGATTACTGCCATCTGCGAGGTGTTAAGGCTTATATAACACTTAACACTCTTATTTTCGACAAAGAGCTTGACGAGTTGAATGATACAATTATTGAGATTGCCAAAAGTGGTGCAGATGCAGTAATTGTGCAGGATTTTGCCGTAGCACAGGCAGTTAAAAAAATCTGCCCTCAGCTACCATTACACGCTTCAACTCAAATGGCTGTGCACAACGTTAGTGGAGCCCTTCTTCTGCAGGAGCTTGGCTTTTCAAGAGTTGTTTTAGCACGAGAGCTCTCCTTTGATGAAATCAAGGAAATCCGTGAAGCTGTAAGCGTAGAGCTAGAGGTGTTTGTCCACGGAGCACATTGTATGAGCACGTCGGGTAACTGCTACCTTTCGGCAATGCTTGGTGAAAGAAGTGGTAACCGTGGTCTTTGTGCACAGGGCTGTAGGCTCAATTGGGTATCACAGCACGGAAGAGAATATGCTCTTTCCCTTAAGGATATGTCGTATTTGGACAGCATAAAAGCACTTATGGAGATAGGTGTTGAATCCTTTAAAATCGAAGGTAGAATGAAGCGACCAGAATACGTTGCAGCTGCAGTTTCAAGTCTGAAAAAAGCTATAAACGGACAGCCATACGATAAAGATACCTTACGCTCTGTTTTTTCAAGAAGTGGCTTTACAGACGGCTACCTTCAGGGCAAGCGTGATTTATCAATGTTTGGCTACCGAATCAAGGAGGACGTTACCTCTGCGAGCAACGTTTTAAAGAGCCTACAGCAGCTTTATAAGGACGATATTCACCCTACAGAAATCAGCCTCACCCTCACTCTGCAAAAGGGAATGCCATCTGTTTTAACGGCACAATCGGGAGATAAATCTGTTACTGTAGAGGGTCCGCAGGGCGAAGAGCCACGCACAGCACCACTTTCCGAGGAAATAGCTTTCAGAAGTATAGCAAAGCTTGGAGATACTCCGTTTTTCTTGAATAAATTCACCTTTAAAAACAACGATAAGCTTACTCTTTCAGCATCCTCAATCAACGCTATGAGACGAGATGCTTGTGCCCGTTTAGAGGGAGCACTCACAGAAAACAGCTATGAAATTTTCTCGGCCGAGGGTTCGCAAACTCCCCCAGCAAGCAAGAAAAAAACTCCGTCTCTGCGTGTAAGGCTACAAAAGCTTTCCCAGTATTCAGATACGTTAGCAAATGCTGAATTTGTAATCATACCAATAGATGAAATATTAAACGCAGAAGCTATTTTTGTTCCCACAGATAAAATTATTATTGAGCTTCCTGCCCTTATTTATCCAAAGGATGAAGCAAAAATAACCGAAAAACTGAAAAAAATCAAAGCAATGGGCATCAGCCGTGCCTTTGCAGGCAATATTGGTGCATTTAAAATTTGCTCTGACCTGGGCTTTTCCGTTCACGGGGCACACGGCTTGAATATTACAAACTCCATTGCACTAAACTACTACAAGGAGTTAGGCTTAAAGGATGCTGTACTTTCCTTTGAATTAACAGAAAAAGCAATGTCAGGTATAGACTCACAGCTACCTATAGGTTCATATATTTACGGGTATTTACCTCTTATGCTTATGAGAGCTTGTCCTCAAAAGGGAGCAAACGGCTGTGGCACCTGCAACGGAGAAACTCAATTTACAGATAGAAAAGGCATCACCTTTTGGGCAATCTGTAGCAATAGAGTCTACACAACACTACACAACAGCGTACCCCTCTATGTTGGCGATAAAAATCTTGATATGCTGGATTTTGCTACACTTTACTTCACCACAGAGGACGCAAAAACGTGTGCTTACGTATTCAAACAAGCGCAAAGTAAAAAAACAATAGAAGGCAAAAAAACAAACGGTTTATTTAACAGACAATTATTATAAAAAAGGATTTGATTCTTTGAGTAAAAAAACAGCACTAATTATAGGTGCAGGCCCTGCAGGGCTTACTGCTGCCTATGAGCTTTTAAAAAACACGGATATCGTACCTCTCATTCTCGAGGAGAGTGAGTTTATAGGTGGTATTTCCCGAACTGCCTGCCACAACGGAAACCGTATGGATATAGGCGGACATCGTTTCTTTTCCAAAAACGAGCAGGTAAATGAAATCTGGCAGGAGCTTATGCCATTGCAAGGAGCCCCCTCCTACGATGATATAAAAACAGGCACGAAAAAAGAGCTTGCAGAGGGTGGTCCTGACCCTGAAAAGGAAGAAAAGGTTTTGCTTGTAAGAAACAGGGTTTCAAGAATTTTTTATTTAAGAAAATTCTTTGATTATCCCATTTCGCTCAAGCCACAAACCTTTATAAATATGGGCTTAAAGCGTACTGTACAGGCAGGCTTCGGCTACCTGCACTCCTGTGTTTTCAAGCTGGATGAAAGCTCCTTGAGAAACTTCTACATCAATCGCTTCGGTAAGCCTCTTTACGAAATGTTTTTTGAGGATTACACCGAAAAGCTATGGGGTATAAACCCATCCCAAATATCTGCCGATTGGGGCGCTCAAAGAGTTAAAGGTCTTTCTCTCACCAAGGCAGTTCTCAATGTAATCACAAAGCCCTTCAAAGGCAAAAGCCAAACGGAAACCTCGCTTATTGAGCAATTCTACTATCCTAAAAAAGGTCCCGGTCAGCTTTGGGAAGCAATGGCAGACGAGGTTATTAAGCTTGGTGGCGTAATTCTGAAAAACAGCAAGGCAACAAGGATAAAAATGGATGGTAAAAAAATCACCTCTGTTGTTGCCGAAACCCCACAGGGTGAGCAGGAATACTCTGCCGACTACTACATTTCCACAATGCCAATTAAAGACCTTATTGAGGGCATGGAGGAAAACGTACCTCAAAGCGTAAGAGAGGTTGCAATAAATCTCCCTTATCGTGATTTTATTACAGTTGGAATTCTTGCAGATAAGCTGTTGCTTGAAAATAAAACCAATCATAAAACTCTCGGAAATATCGTACCTGATTGTTGGATATACATTCAGGAAAGAGATGTTAAAATCGGCAGACTCCAGATTTTTAACAACTGGTCACCATATATGGTAAAAAATCCTGACGATACAGTATGGATTGGGCTTGAATATTTCTGCACAGAAAACGATGAAATGTGGAATATGAGCGATAAGGAATTTATTGATTTCGCAATCGGCGAGCTCCACAAAATTGATATTATAGACAAGGCAGACGTTAAGGATTCCGTAAGAATAAAGGTTAAAAAAGCCTACCCTGCATACTTTGGCTCCTACAAGGATTTTTCTGTTGTGAGAGATTATCTTGATACTACAGAAAATCTGTACTGCATAGGCAGAAACGGAATGCATAGGTACAACAATATGGACCACTCAATGCTCACAGCAATAGAAGCTGTCAGATGTATTACAGACCCCACATATTCAAAGGCAAATATCTGGAATGTAAACACGGAGCAGGAGTACCACGAAGAAAAAAACAACTGATAAATTATAAGCAGACAAATGGATGTATGTATATCACATACATCCATTGTTTTTTAATTTCCTCAAAATTCCCTCAAAAAAAGTTTAACAAACTTTTTCACAACCGTGTGTAGATAACTTTTTTTAATATATACTTTACAATAAAACGCACCAATCCATTTGTGCTTTTTCCACAAAAACAACAATGTTAATTTAAGCATTTTGTTCAACGCCTCAATAAAAACAAACAATCAGAAGTTTGTGCAAACTGCACAATTACAAGCACTCCTGTTTATGCAACATTACTTGACTTTTTTAAGGCATCACGGTATAATTTACTCATAAATTGAAGGAAGGGAGTCCGCAAATATGAGCATCAGCGAAATCAGAAAACAGCTCTTCGAGGAAATTGCAGAAGAAAAGGGCTTTTCCTGGAGCAAGCTTGTAAAGATAATTAAGCTCAATGGTCTTTACAGCAACGAAGGTTTAAAGTAATTACAAGCTTTATTAAACCTTTTCTTTTTCGGTATTATTCTTAAAAGCACATTACCCTTCCCCTGCCAAGCGCAAGGGTAACCTTTTAAGATTTACATATATAGTTTCATAAAGCCAAAACAGATACCACCTTCGGCATAGCCGTATAAGGTGGTATCTGTTTTTTGTTATTTTAACCATTTTATGTTACCTTTATTTGTTTTTTATACACATTGAAATACTCAAATAATTACATTATAATTACTTTATTAATCAATATTTTATTTTTCAACGGAGGAAATATTATGGATTGTATTTTTTGCAAAATTGCTAATGGCGAAATTCCTGCAACAAAGGTGTACGAGGACGAAACAGTTGTTGCCTTCAACGATTTAGAGCCACAGGCACCCACACATATACTCGTAATTCCAAAGCTTCACATCACCTCTGCTGCCGACGTTACAGAGGAAAACAGTACTGTTATTGCCCATATCTTTGAGGTTATTGCAAAGCTTTCAAAGGAGCTTAATATGGCTGACGGCTTCCGTGTTGTAAACAATTGTGGTGACAGCGCCGGTCAGACGGTCAAGCACATTCACTTCCACCTTATGTCAGGCAGAAGCTTCACCTGGCCTGCCGGCTGATATTTCAACTTTTTGAGGGTTTAAAATGAAACGACCAATGCTGGTTTGTGGTACAGCTGCTACAATTATATGCTCTGCTCTTATGCTATTTGACAGAGCCTTTGTAGCCATACCCATAATTTCAGCATTGGTCTTATTTTTATATTTAGTTAAGAAAAAAGCATTCAATGAAAACATAATTATACCTACAGTATGTATAATTGCTATCATATGTACATTATCTTTTTTAGCAGTCAATCAAACAAAAATTGCTCCTACGTTAGATTTTGACCAAACAAATCAGACCATCTACGGCAAAATAATCACCACGCCACAAAACACAGCTGATTCCTCAAAATTCGTTTTACTTGCCGATAAAATAGGAGATAAAAAGGTTAATTTTAAAATAGATATAACACTTTCAGATGACCAAGAATACAAATTATATGATTATATTGCTATAACCGATGCCTCAATTTCAATACCCACCAAAAGCAACGGTGACTATTCCTTTTCACAGGTCGCCGACGGTACATTGCTTGGTGCATACGCAAGTAATGCCACCTTCCTGTGGGAAAGTGATAAAACGCTCTACCACCATATTTTATCCTTCAAGGAGCTAATATGCCAAAGAGCAGATGCATACATGAGCACAGCCTCAAGTGGGCTTTTCAAGGGTATGCTTTTCGGAGATAAAAGCGACATTTCGTCTGCTACCGAAAAAAGCTTCCGTTCATCGGGTATATCCCATCTGCTTGCAGTTTCAGGACTTCACACCTCCCTCTGGTGTGGTCTGATATTATCTCTTTTAACCTTCTTGAAAATACCCGAGAAGGTGGGCAACATGGTTTGCCTGTGCTTTCTTTTGCTGTTCTGCATTGTATCTGCTTTTACGCCCTCTGTTATAAGAGCCTCTGCTATGACGGCAGTTGTTCTTATTGCACCATTTTTCAAACGGACCCCCGATAGCCTGAACTCCTTAGGTGGAGCCGTTCTCCTTTTACTAATAATTAATCCATATACAGTTACGAATGTCAGCTTTCAGCTATCCGTTGCAGCAACCCTTGGTGTATTAGTAGCAAACCACCTTTCAGCTTATATTACACAGCCGGAAAGAAAAATCACAGCACCTCGCCTTGCTCATTTACTACACTTTGTATTATCATCTCTTTTTATAAGCTGTGCTGCAGGCGTTTTCACCTTACCAATAACAGCATACCACTTCGGTGTTATAAGCCTTTTAGCCCCATTCAGTAATCTACTGTGTATTCAGCTTGCATTCTATGGACTTGTAGCAGGTGCTGTAAGCATAGCGCTATCATTTATTAATATAGCCTTTATTGCTCCCGTAACTGCCTTTTTATTCAAATGCACCACCCTTTTGCTTAATATATTAATGTCTATATCAAGTGGTATTTCATCTCTGAAGATTTGCTCAGTACCGGTCAGCAAGACAAGTCTTGTTATTTACGTGGCAGTTATATGTATTGCCATCTGCTTTGCTTATTATACACTCCACAAAAACAACAATAAAAAAATATTAGCAGCTACTGCACTCGCTTGTGCCGTTGCAACTGCAGTTACGGTTTTTGCACCGTTTCTTTCAATTTCACAAGAAAACAGCATTACTATTTTTAACGTAGAAAACGGAATACACCTTCTCATAAAATCCGGTACACACTATGCCTATATTGAAAATGGTAATTCACGTTTAACAACCAACGAGAAAAATTCCTTCCCACAAGCCTCAAGCGAAAGCCTTGATTACTATTTTGTAAGCTTTTTAGGTAAGGCTTCTGCAGAAAACCTTTCGTACGTAGAATCAGTACACACTCCGAAGAATATCATATTATCCTCAGATGCATTGAACAAAGCCGAATATCTTAAAGCAACAATCCCCCAAAATGCAAAAGAGCTTAATAATCTTTCCTTTACCTTAAATAACGAAATAACAGTAGAAATTGTTGACACAGGCACTATAAAATATGCTATAATAAACCGTGGTACTGAAAAGGTATACGTTCACCTGTACGGCAATGCAGACCACACAGATATAATAGAGCAAAACGAGTGTAATATTGCCGTTTTCAACGGAATACCACAGGAGCCATTAGAGGTGTTTGTAGATACTGTTGCAATAAGCACGGCTGACGTCACGTCAAGCAAGGTCTTGAAGGAAATGGAAATGCTTTGCGAAAATTTATACACAACAGCAAAGGATAACGATATTACTGTATACTTATAAACCACGAAGGAGAAATCATGGCACAATTCAACGAGGATGCTTTGAAAAAACAAATTAAATCAGCAGAGTTTGCAAGGGTATACTTCATCTATGGTGATGAGGGCTACCTTAAGCAGTACTATGCCAATTTAATATGCCAAAAAACAGTTTCGAAGGATTTTGAGGATTTTAACCTTAAAAAGCTTGAGGGTAAGGATACCTCTTTAAATGAAATATACGATTGTGTCTCATCATTTCCTATGATGAGTGATTACTCCTGTACGCTTGTTAAGGACTACCACCTGACAGAATTCATAGGCGACAGAGGCAAGGTAGACGAGGAATTTCTCTCTGTTATTACAGATATGCCTGAAACCTCTGTGCTTGTTTTTTGGATGGATACAATAGAGGTAGACGAAAAGAATTCCAAGTGGGCAAAGGTCATTAAGCTTATTGATGAAGCCGGTGTTTGTGCAAAAATAGATAAGCGCACACGCCCTGCACTTGAAAAGCTGCTTATATCCTCTGCCTCTAAAAAAGGATGTACTCTTTCAAAAGAATGTGCTTCATATATTATAAACCTTGTTGGCGAGGATATGTCCACGCTTCAGAATGAGTTAAGCAAGGTTTGTGCCTATGTAAAATCAGGTGACATTACAAAGCAGGATATAGATGCAACGGTTATTGTTTCAATAGAGGCAAAGATATTCCAGCTTTCTAAAATGATTGTTAAAGGTGAGGCAGACAATGCATATGAAAACCTGCAAAACCTTTTCAAGCTACGTGAGGAGCCTATAGTAATACTTGCCGTGCTGTCAAAGGCTTTTGTAGATATGTACAGAGTAAAGTCGGCAAAGGAAGCAGGTGTACCTTATAAACAGCTTGCAGACCACTTTGCAGGTAACATCTACAAAACAAAGATGTTCACCCTGGATAGTGCTGCCAACGATGGCAATCGCTATACTATGGCACAGCTCAAAAACGCTCTGCAAATACTTTCAGATGCAGACAGACGTATGAAATCCACAGGTGAAGATAAAAAAATAATTTTAGAAGAAGTAATTTTAAGGTTGTTAAGACTATAATGATAAAAATTGATAAG
>JAZSJL010000283.1:0-1887 GCA_045534355.1 Acutalibacteraceae bacterium | reverse complement strand
TGATTTTAATACCGAATATTCAGTTAGTGAAGGTAAATACAAGGCAGGAATTTGGATAAGAGACAGCTCTGCAGGTATTGGTACCGTAACCTTTTGTACAAGAGAAGGGTACTTTGCTTCTCTGGGCCACGCTGTTTGTGATATAGATACGAAGCAGGTCATACCTATTTCACAAGGAGAAACAACACCTGTTTCAATTGTGAATTACACAAAGGGTAAAAGTGGTATGGCAGGTGAGCTTTGTGGCTACCTTGAGAGTGAAAAAACAGGAAATGTTTTTCATAACAGTGAGTTAGGTGTGTACGGTGATTTTTACACCTTGCCACAGACACCTTTAGTTGAAATTGCAGCAGCTAATAGTGTTGAAACAGGGGATGCAACAATTTTCACTACCCTTGAAAACGGAAAAATTGAAGAATTTAAAATACAAATCACAGGCATAGATGAAAAATCAACAGAAAACAAGCACCTCGTGTTAAGGGTTACCGACGAAGCGCTTATAGAAAAAACAGGTGGTATAATTCAGGGAATGTCCGGTAGTCCTATAATTCAAAACGGAAAGCTTGTGGGTGCCGTTACCCACGTTTTTTTGAACGACCCAACAGGTGGATATGGAATTTTTGCTCAAACAATGCTTCAAAATATAAAAATCCATACTTCAGAATAACTTGCTATTTTAAATTTCTTATGATAGAATTACCTTAATAATATATTAAGGAGTTTTTCTATGAAAAAGCTTTATTTTATTACCGGTAGTCAGGATTTATATGGTGAGGAAACCTTAAAGCAGGTTGCTGTTGACAGTAAGGAAATGGTTTCTTTTCTTGATGAAAAAATCAAAAAGGTAGATATTATCTGGAAGCCAACTGTTCGCAGTAGCGAGGAGGCAGAGGATGTGCTTATAGAAGCTTCTGCAGATAAGGAGTGTGTTGGTGTTATCACCTGGATGCATACCTTCTCTCCTGCAAAAATGTGGATAAAGGGCTTACAGGCTCTTACAAAGCCACTTCTCCACCTTCACACACAGTATAACAGAGCTTTACCGTATGCTACTATTGATATGGACTTTATGAACCTTAATCAGTCAGCTCACGGTGACAGAGAGTTTGGGTTTATCTGTACTCGTTTAGGTATAAATCGTGAAGTAGTAGCAGGTTACTATAAAAATGAAGGTGTGCTTAAAAGAATTCAGCGCTTTGCAGACGTTGCCTGTGCCATGAATTGCTCACACAACCTTCGTGTTGCAATGTTTGGTAACAATATGCGTGACGTTGCTGTTACAGATGGTGACAGAGTTGAAAGCGAAATTAGGTTCGGCTGGAATGTAAACTACTATGGTATCGGTGATTTAGTAGAATATATTGAGGCTGTATCAGATACAGAGGTTGATGTAAAGCTTGCCCAATTAACTGCTAAGTATGATATGGATACAGATAATCTTGATGCTGTAAAAGAACAAGTAAAATACATTGTAGCATTTGAAAAATTCTTTGCAGAAAAGAAAATCGGTGCCTTTACTGATACCTTTGAGGATCTGCACGGTTTAAAACAGCTCCCGGGTCTTGCATCACAGGAAATGATGTCAAAGGGCATTGGCTTCGGGCCCGAGGGTGATTATAAAACAAGTGCTTTGATGGCTGTGTTGTGCAATATGGCAGAGGGCAGAGAAGGTGCAACAGCATTCCTTGAGGACTACACCTATGACCTTACAGAGGGTGAGGAAATAGAGCTTGCCTCTCATATGCTTGAGGTCAGCCCTGTGTTTGCTGCTTCAAAGCCTAAAATTCAGGTGCATCCACTTGGTATTGGTGGCAAGGCTGACCCTGCCAGACTTGTTTTCGATGGTATTCAGGGTAAGGGCATAGCAGTCTCAATGGTTGATATGGG
>JAZSJL010000179.1:0-6219 GCA_045534355.1 Acutalibacteraceae bacterium | reverse complement strand
TCTTCCTAAGACCGCTTGGCCTCCGACTTTACGGTTGAATATTCGTTCAATTGAAGGAGAGGTTGTTTTGGGAAAGAATAGATTGTGCTGCGATTGCGGGGTTTTGCACGAAGCATCTATTGAGAAAGTGCAGTCCGAAATGGCAAAAGAGGAAGAATATGTTAAGCTTAGTGAATTTTTTAAGGTTTTTGCAGATAATACCAGAATAAAAATACTGTGGGCATTAGATAAAAGTGAGCTTTGTGTATGCGATATTGCCGTGCTTCTTGACATGACTAAATCTGCTGTGTCTCACCAGCTTAAGGTGTTGAAGGAGAGCTGTCTTGTAACAGCGAGGCGAGAAGGTAAGGTAATATATTACTCCCTTGCAGATTCCCACGTTAAAGAAATTTTTGAAAAGGCGGTGGAGCACATAAATGAGTGAACATAGTAAGCATCACCATTCCCATAGCCATAACCACAGCCACATTCATTCCCATTCTGCTGATAAAAACATTCTTGTGGCGTTCTTTTTGAACCTGTTTTTTGTTTTTGTGGAAATAACAGGAGGGCTTTTGACAAACAGCTTTGCAATTCTTTCAGATGCTGTGCACGATTGTGGCGACTGCGTGGCAATTGGCTTTGCATACCTTATGGAGAAGTTTTCCAATAAGGAGCCTGATGAAAAATATACCTACGGGTACAGAAGGTACAGCTTGCTTTCTGCCATAGTAACCTCGGTTATACTGATTGTGGGAAGCATATTCATAATAATCGGAGCAATAAAAAGATTTGCTCAGCCCAAGGAGATTCAAGGCTTCGGAATGGTAATTATAGCCGTATTTGGTGTTGTAATAAACAGTATTGCAGTTTTCAAAACTCACAAGGGCACAGGTGTAAACGAAAGAGCAATAAGCCTGCATCTTTTAGAGGATGTTTTGGGCTGGATTGCCGTGCTTATAGGTAGTTTGTTTATTTATTTCTTCCGGTGGTATTTTGTGGACGGCTTACTCTCTGTGCTTATAGCAGGCTTTCTTCTTTTTGAGTCCACAAAAAATATAAAGGATATATTCACAATTCTCCTTGAAAAAACACCTGATAATATTGACGTTGCAGGCTTTCGTGCAAGAGTTGAGGAGATGGACGAGGTGGAAAATATACACCACCTGCACGTGTGGAGCCTTGACGGAGAAAAAACTATGGCAACGGTCCATGTCAAGCTTCGCAGAGGTGTGGCTTTTTCAGCTTTTGAGAGTGTAAAGTCAGGGGTAGAGGCACTGGCAAGGTCATTTTCCATAGAGCACATCACTATACAAATTGATACTGACAATTGCCAAGGTGAAAACCCGTGTGATTTGTAGTTTACAAAATTGTTATTGGTGGTTTACAAATTATTAAAAAACATTCAAATAAATTATTAACTGTCAACAAAAAACGCCTTCTTTTTTTGGAAGGCGTTTTTGCCGTTTTTCTTGCATTTTGGTTAGAAAAATGTTATTATACATAATGAATAATAGGTTAGTATGACACGAGGTGACAGATGATAACCGAAACGGGACAGTTTTCAAAAGCAACCTTTGAAAATTTGCCCTCGGGAAAGCGCTACCGCATACTTAAGGTGGCAACCGAGGAATTTGCAAACAACGGCTTTGAAAACACATCGATTCAGCAAATTGCCAAAAAATCCAATATCAGCGTAGGCTCCATATACAAGTACTTTCCCAACAAAGAGGGCTTGTTCTCGTATATAGTTCAGGAGGGTCTTTCCACTCTGGAAAAAACTCTGCTTGAGCTTGCCCCGTCAGATGAGGATATTCTCATTAAGGCAGAAAAAATTATAAGAACGCTTCTTGCCTTCTCCAAAGAGAAGCCTGAATTCGTTAAGCTGTATTGCTCACTTACCACAGGTGGTAATTCAGATTTCCTTAATCAGATTTCCCAAAGGATTGAGGCTGTTTCAGCATCAATATACACCCAGACAATCGCAATTGCCCAGGAAACGGGAGAGGTCAGAAAAGACGTTAACCCTGCATTCTTTGCATACCTTTTAGATAATGTTTTTATGATGCTTCAGTTTTCTACGGCTTGCCCATACTACCAAGAAAGATTTTTCATCTACACAGGTAAGCAGGCAACAGAAAGCGACGAGCTTATTGTAGAGCAAACCCTGTTGTTTTTGAAGGCAGCATTTAATTTTAAATAAAATTCCCACAAGGAAAAATCCCACAAGGAAAGGTGATATTTTTGAAAAAGGCATTATCAATTATTTTAGTGATTGGTATAATTTTCTCCTGCATGGCTATTACTGCAGGTGCAGAAGGTGAGGTTTCCCTCACTCCGGAGCAGGTTACACTTGCAAAATTAGTCAAGGCAGATACAGACAACAATGGTACCTGCAATACAGCTGACGTGCAGAAGATTCTTCGTGCAGCAGTAGGTATTGAGGCAGATGGCGAGGCAACAGACCTGGACTCCAACGGCTACACATCTACAGAGGATGCTCTTGTGTTACTCAAGCACCTTTCAGGCGTAGCTCCGATTGTTTCAGATGCAGAGCTTCTTGACATTGTAAACGCAAAGCTCAATGCTGTTAAGACAGAAAAGCCGGGCTTTACAGGTGTTTCAACTGCACAGTGCACCTCAATGAAGGTTACACAGAAATTCGACGCCGTAGGCTCAGGTCTTTTGGATAAGCTTCTTATTGCTGCATTGAATACAGAGCTTACAAAAATGAGCTATACGGATCTTGAGTATGATAAATATGTTACTAAAATGGTAGAGCAGCTTGATTCAAGTAAAGATGCTATCAGAAAAGATACGACCTTAACACAGGCGCAAAAGGATAAAGAAATAGCAGAAATTGATGAGGAAATTGTGGCAATGAGAAAATCTGCAGCTACATATAAGGATGCTGACATTGCTAATAAGACAGTTGATGCACTTAATGCTAATGGCCACAGAAATTATTTCCCAAGGTCAGGCGAGTCAACAGTTTCAAGCGCACTCAAGCTTTCAGATATCGACAGAGTTACTTACTCTATCAGCAATGGTGAAATTACACTTAACGTTTTGATGAAAAAAAACACATACAACAATTCAACATATCCGAAGACCTCTGCAGGTCTTGCAGACATTCCTTACGGTAAGGCATTCAACATTCCTTTCCTCAGGGGAGAAACAGGCTGAACTCTTACAGCAGCTGAGTACAAAGATGGTAAAATTTCAGTTACACTCGATAAGGATACAGCTGAAATGACAAAGGCTGTTTATACATACAGCTACTTCTCAGACGTTAAGGCTGCAACAAAGAAAATGGATTATTCAGAGTCACTTTATGTTACTGTTGATATGGCAACAAAGATGAATGTAACAATCAATGAGACCTTTAGTTTTTAATGTAGCTAACGAGGTGAACTTATGGAAAACATTAAAGTAACAATGGAAAACGGCGAAAGCTTTATTATTGAGCTTTGCCCTGAGGTGGCTCCGATCACCTGCGAAAACTTTTTGAAGCTTGTTAAGAGTGGTTTTTACAATGGTCTTACATTCCACAGAGTTATAGACGGCTTTATGGCACAGGGTGGTGACCCTGAAGGTACAGGCTGTGGTGGTAGTGGCGAAAACATTAAGGGCGAATTTGCCATCAACGGCGTAAACAACACTCTTTCACACACAAGGGGCGTTATTTCAATGGCCCGTTCACAGAACCCTAACTCTGCAAGCAGTCAGTTTTTTATCTGCTACGGAGATTGCTCCTTCCTCGATGGTCAGTATGCAGCCTTCGGTAAGGTTATTGAGGGTATGGAAACTGTTGATAACTTCCTCAAAATTCCTCGCAGAATGAGCTTCGGTGGTGAAATATCTGTTCCTGCAGAAAAAATCGTTATGAAAACAGTTGAGGTAATTTTATAAGTATAAAATCGAAGCCAAGCTTTTGCTTGGTTTCGTAATTTATAAAAAATAAAAAATAAGGAGAAAAAGAAATGAGTAAAATCGAAACTTTGCTTCACAAGGTTTACGGTACCACACCCGGTGACGGTAACCTTCAGCCTAAGGAAGCTCTTGCTTACGGTATTGCAGGCTTCGGGCAGAACTTTATTTGTACAATCATCGGCTCCTATTTAACAATCTTCCTTACAGATGCACTTCTTTTCGGTGCAGAGGGTGTTACAATCGGAAGTGTTGCAGGTTCTATGGCTGTTGCATACCTGATGCTTGGTACTCGTATTTTCGATGCCTTTAACGATCCGATTATGGGTTCAATTGTTGACAGAACACGTACAAAATGGGGTAAATGTCGCCCATATCTTAAGTGGATGGCAATTCCTATAGCAGTTATGACAATTGCTTGCTTCCTTCCTGCTTTCCAGGCTAAGGCAACATCCTCATTCATCATTATTGCTATTATTTATGTTATCTGGTCAGTTGTTTATACTGTAGCAGATGTTCCTTATTGGGGTCTTTCAACGTGTATGACCAATGATACGGTAGTTCGTGGCAATATGCTTACAGTTACACGTCTTCTTTGCACATTGGGTGCAGGTATTGTTACTGTTTTTGTTCCTATTATTACAGGAGCAGTTACTTCAAAGTATAAATATACAGATGCAGATATTGCGCAGATTATGGCAGACAAGGGCGTAGATGCTGAAGCTGCCAAAACATTTATCGGTACCGTTATTCAGGGTCAGGAGATTAACAATGCAGATACTCTTAAGATGACATACTTCATCTGTGCAGTAGTTCTCGTTGTAGTTGCAGTTCCTATGTTCTTCTACGGCTTCAAGCATACTAAAGAACGCTTTACTGCAAACGATAATCCACCAAGCCTCGGTCATAACCTTAAGCTTCTTTTCAAGAACAGAGAGCTCCTTCTCATTGTGCTTTCAGGTATTCTCGGTGGCGCAAGAATGGTATATACGTACACAGGTGGTCTTTATTTCGCAAAGTATGTTCTTCAGAACGAAGGTCTTTACAGCCTTATAACTCTCCTTGTTGTTCCCGGTGGTCTTGTAGCATCGCTTCTTGTTCCGTGGATGTCAAAGAAATTCACAAAGAAATGGGCTTACATTGCAGTTCACCTCTTCGGTGGCGTTGTAATGGCTATTATGTACTTTGTTGGCTACGATGCAACGTGGAAGCTTATTGTTGCGGCTATAGCACTTGTTCTACTCGGTATTGCACAGGGTGTTAACAACATCATCACTTACGCTATGATTGGCGACACAGTTGACTACCTTGAGTGGAAAACAGGTGAGCGTGGCGAGGGTATATGCTTTGCTATGCAGACTCTTATTAATAAGATCGGTATGGCAGTTGGTGCATTTATCGGTGTTATCTCCTTTGCAGCTGCAGGTATCAACTCCGAAACAGGCTTCATTTCAGCAGAGGGTAAGGCAACTCTTTGGAATATGCTTGTTCTTTCAGGCGTTATCAGTATGTTTGCTTGTGCAGTTCCTATGTTCTTCTACAAAATTACAGAGAAACGTCAGGCAGAAATGGTTGCTGAAATTGCCGAAAGAAAAGCAGTTAAATAATTCTTACAACATAAAAAACTCTCAGATTCAATTGAATCTGAGAGATTTTTTATGCTTGAATTTTACATTATAAAAAGTAAGATGCACAAAAAGTGTAATAGGCTACCGATAACCACAAATATATGGAATATGGAGTGTATATACCTCAATTTACTTGTAAAGCAGTACATAACAGCACCTATTGTATACGCAACACCACCTGCGAGAAGAAGGGCAAAGCCTGTAGTGCCGATTATGTTAAGCACAATTTTTGCTGTAAAAACTATACACCAGCCCATACCTACATACAGTATAAAGGAAATAACCTCAAACATTTTTATATCAATGGATTTAAGGATTATACCCAAAGCTGCAAGTCCCCATATTACACCGAATATGCTCCAGCCTAAGGCTACACTATGCTGTCTTAAAACACAAAGTGCAAAGGGTGTGTAGGTGCCTGCAATAAGAAGAAATATTGAGCAATGGTCAAATATCTGAAAAACCTTTTTTGCCATATTGGGTCGCAAACCGTGGTATATACTGGACATTGTGTAGAGTATTATCATCATGGCACCGAAAATTGCACCACTCACAACTCCGTATACGTTGTGGTGTATTGCTGAAAAAACAACACACAGAACTGTTGCAGTAATACCTAAAGCGCCACCTACGATGTGGCTTACCATATTAAAAATTTCTTCACCTTTTGTGTAAGAGGGCA
>JAZSJL010000150.1:0-2016 GCA_045534355.1 Acutalibacteraceae bacterium | reverse complement strand
AAGAATTTTTACTGCCATTTTTATCACCAAAACAATGATACCACAGGAAATTCAATAAAGCAAATTAAGATTTTGTAAGATTAGGAGGCTTTCTTATCATAAACAAGGGATTTTCTTCATCCACATAAAGACGCAGACCTTCAACCTGTTTGCGTGTTCGAAGTTTTGTTGGCTCATTTGAATTTGCAGATAAAATTTTAAAATCAGCTTCCTTGACGGTTTTATCGGTTGCCGTAACCTCAAAAGCAGTGAGAAACAACATTGTTAAAGCAATAACCAAACATATTATTTTTCTCATATTTTTCTCCCTACAAACCCCACCCAAAGAAAAGCAGTGTCTCTGTGTTTTTAGCTTTATTTACGGGTTCCATCCTTTTCGATTATAAGATGTCAATTATATCAAAATAAATCCCATCAGCAAACCACCTGCAAAGCCGGAAATATGTTCCCATGCAGTTGCTTTGCCCATAAACATTCCACCGACTGTGTATATTGCTAAAATCATCAATGCTATTGTAGGTACAGGCGAAAAGAAAACAGTTCCGTTTTTTACGGCAAGCATAACAAACACGGCAATCAGCCCGTAAATTCCTGTTGATGCACCTTCGCCCTCGTGGAGCTTATAAACAAATGCCATCCAAAGCCCCGATATAAAAGCAGAGCCGATATAACAAACTGCAGTTTTTGCTGTACCAAGCTGTGACTCAACAGCATATCCGACAATGAGGGTTGCAGTTATGTTAGAAACAATATGCCAAGTTCCCACGTGCAACAAGGCAGAAGAAACAAGTCTCCATACCTGACCTTTCTTTATTTTCTTTTCTGACAGATGTAAAGCGTGATTTATGTAACCCTTGTTATGTCCTGACCACAGCTTTTCCTTAAGCGTTACTGTTTCAGTTTTAGGAATAATTATAAAATTATCAAGTATGAAGATTACAAAAATTATTGCACAAAAGGTTATTGTAAAAACAGGCATATATTTCCCTCCTATAATGCTTTAAATACTTTTATTCATATTTTCAAATCTATAAATACTTCTCCATTATTACGCTTCCACCGTAATCCTCTACTACTTTAAATCCGTTTTTCTCATACATTGAATATGATATTGGAGTGTGCTTAAAGCAGTTAAGAACCATTTTCACGAAACCTTTTTCACGTGCGTCTTCCTGTAATTTTATAAAAGCACTTTTCCCGTAGCCTTTGCCACGATATTCTTCTTTAATAACATTCTCTGTAACGAATGCAGAGTTTTCTTCAAAAGGACTTTTCTGATAACCGATAACACCAATTTTTTCGCTATTGTCGTTTATAACTATATAAAGATAATTATCGGCAGAATCTGCACCGTCAGGAAATACATCCTGAAACTCACTTTTTGCTGCTTTAAGTGCTTTGAATCTGAATTTTTCATCACCTGATTTTATCAAATGCTCTGCATAAGCCTTTACCGACCATTTCGAATATACACGAAACTCATCATTACCCATGCTTTTAAAACTGATTTGTTTTAATCCGTTTTGCAAATCAAACACCTCTTTTACCGATCATAAATATTTCTGCATATAAACAATATCCTGATATGTACCGTCTTTGAGTTTATATGCGTTTGGCTTTTCAGACACAATTTCAAACCCGAATTTTTCATAAAGAGCTTTTGCTCTTTCGTTGCCTTTGGTAAATTCCAACTCCATAAAATCTATTCCACCACGTTGGGTTGCAGCAGTTATAAGCTCACGGAACATAGCAGAGCCTATACCCTTATTCCAGTATTTTTGGCGCAGTCCGATTCCTACCGATGCTCTGTGACAGGTTTTCATACCTGTTTTGAATGTAACATCGCATATACCTGCAATTTCACCGTTTACACAGCAAATTACCACAAAAGCGTTTTTTGATTCACGAACACCTCGCACCCAAGCTTCCTCGCCCTCTACAGTAACGCTTTCCCATTCTTCTTTATATCTTACAAGAAAATCAGTTTCACCACTTACAGTACCCATTAAATCAATA
>JAZSJL010000254.1:0-10634 GCA_045534355.1 Acutalibacteraceae bacterium | reverse complement strand
GGTAAGAGAACTACCCACCACCATCGCAAGCGATGGTCCCCCTCCCTATGCTTACGCACAGGGATGAAAAAGCTGTCGCATCACTTCAATTCTTGCGAAGCTCTGGCAGCTGCTATCTGCTAATTGCTATCTGCTACTTTGCGAAGCTTCATTTCGCATTTCGAACTTCGCATTTTCAGGCAGCTACATCAAGCCTCGTTGAAAAATCTGACAATATACTCCACAACAGCACCGAACATTGGGTGGGAGTGGGAGGCTTCGCCGTTCCAGTTTTCCCAGAGAGTTGTTGCGCCGTGCTTCTTCATATTGTAGAAGGTGTTTTCTGTTTTGCTTGAAAGGAGCTTGAAGGCTAAATCGCTGTGACCGTTTTCACAAAGCACCTTAATAAGAAGCTTTGTGCCGAAAATACCTGTATCAAACTCACCAAGCTTTTCGTATTTATCTACAATAGCCTTTAAGGTTTTTTCGTTGCCGAGACCTAAATCAAACCCATAGGCATCACTTGCCTCGGCAGATTTTACGAAAGTACAGGTCTTTTTATCGTAGTATTTATCCAGGAAGGCCTTTTCAACCCTTTTAAGCCTTGCTTCAAGCTCTTTTGCAGGCTCACCGATTTCCTTTGAAAGCTCAATAACGTTTTTGATTGCTCTTATATAGAAATACGTGTTCACAAAAGGCTCCGGAATAAGGTTCTTGTTGTCGGGTGAGCACCAGTCACCAAGGCACCAGCCAAGGCGCTCCTCACATACCACAATACCCTTTTCGCTGTGTGCCTCCATATAATCGAGATATGCAAGCATATTCACGTAATATTTCTTTACAAGCTCTTTGTCACCGTATGCCTTGTAGAAGCTGTATGGCACAAATACCATTGCGCCACCCCAGCCACCGGGGCCACCTCCACCACCATAGAACGGTGCTGTGTGCTGTACGTGACCGTTGTAGATATCCTGACAGTCTGCAATATCTCTTATCCACTTGCGATACATTTTTTCTGCATCGAAGCAAAGCATTACAGTATCTGCAGTAAGCTGTCCGTCACCTGTGTAGCCCAGTCGCTCTCTGTGAGGGCAATCTGACGGCACACAGCCGTGAGTGTTGGACTGCTGTGTTCTTATGAATGCATCGTATATCCATTGAATTGTAGGCTCACTTGACTTGAACTTAACACGAGGCTTAAGGTCTGTGTGGCAAACTCTGTACTCTGTTACCTCTGCAGTACCTCTAAGCTCAATATATCTGCAGGCGTGCCACGTGAAAAGAGGGTGATATTCTGTCTTTTTTCCGTCGTGGAAGAAGGTATCTCCCTGAATTCTGTGCTCCCAGCCTGCTGAGCTGAACTCAAGGCCACCATCCTCTTTAAGAATTTCTGCAAAACGGAGTGTACAGACTTCATTTGGTTTGCTGTCTTCATTAAACCGAATTACAGGGTAGCCCGAAATGTTTTCACCAATATCGTAAATCTTGTAATCTCCCATACGGAAGATACACTTTGGCTTAAGCCTTCTGATGATTTTGTCAGGTATACAATCCTGCTCATCTAAAACGGAAACAGGCTTTTTAACAACCTCTGCAAAAGACCAATCCTTGGTGTCAACCTCATACTCTGAAAAATCATAGCCACCTAAACGGGCATCGTGAGTTTCACCGTAGTAGATATTTGTTTTTTCAACGAAGGATTTTCTGTATTTAACAGAATCGTCACTCTTGGCAACAATGCTGTCACCCTGTGAAAGCTTGAAGGCAAGCTTTAACGTACCGTAGGGCTTTACACCTTCATTGGGGCACTCGTTTTGGCAAAACCAACCACCACCAATGTGGAAAACGATTGTATTTTTGCCTTTCTTCAAGAATTTTGTTACGTCAATTTTCTCATAAAGAATACGATATGTCATCTTATCAAAAATGGGATAATTCATTGATGCAGTATCGTGGTCTTTGTAATTAGTCCAAGCAGGAGCAAGGACTCTGTCGCTTATGCATTTGCCGTTAACGTAAACGTAGCAGAATCCAAGACCTGTAACGTAAAGCTCTGTTTTCTCCTTCTTTTCAAGATAAAAATCTTTTTTTGCAATAACTGCCTGATTTTCACCGTGGAAGGAAAGCCAATCCACACCGTCAAACACCAGATTTTCTCTGTACTGTATACGGCGTTTGCCGTCTTTTATGTAAGAAATATTTTCATAGGGTATGCTGTTTGCCTTGAAGAAATCAATATTATCTGTGTAGCCCTCGCAAACAAGCTGCCTTGCACCCTGCTTTTTTGCTTCTGCTTTTAAATCTTCGATTATGGTGCTGCCAACTTTAAACCGACGATAGCCATCCTTAACGCAGATAAGAGCAATTTCAAACACGCCTTCGCCTTTATCGTAGGCGCTACCACAGGCAACAACATCTGCACCTAAATAATATGCAATGTGTATCGCCTTCTCATCTCTTGCATCTTTAATAAAGGAAGGCTTTTCACCCACCTCGCCGCAAAAAACCTCACGGCGAAGGTCAATTATTTTTTTGAATTCTTTAGTATCGGCAAAAGCTATTCTTTTGCTACCCGGAAACATTATTCTTGCCATTATTTATCCACCTTTTCTGTTGTTATAACAAAGTTAAAGGTAAGCTCCTTTGAAGCATCAATACAATACTCAGGAAGTGTACGAGGACCACAGGAGCCTGTACCTGTACCTCTTGTGTAGCCATCGAGAGTAACGAAGGTTGTCTTTTCATCCTTTATATCCTCTCTGTGGTTTGCATTGAAAAGCGTTTCCTGTGTAAAGTTGTGAACGTTGAAGTTGAAGCGTCTGTCAGAGGAAATATAAACAACCTCACCCTTTTCGCTCATAAGCTTAAGGTATGAAACGTCGGAGTGGTTCATATTGTCCTGTGGGCGAATGTATGGCTCATACTGCTCTGCAACAGTTGATTTATAAAGCCCTATCGGAGCGTGAGCGTTAAAGTCGCAGAAGTTTTCCTTTTCGCCTCTGCCGAAATATTCTATCTGTGTGAAGCGCTTGTCTGCTTCGAAGGTAAGACCGATTCGTGGAATATCGTAAATCTGCTCCTTGCTTTCCTTAACGGGAGCTACGCAAACCTCAATATCAACAACGCCGTTTGCTCCGATAATATAGAGCACGTTTGCGTGGAAGAGAATATCCTCCTTGCCGTAAACTGCAAAGAATTCACTTACAGATGCAACGCCTGATTTCACCTCTGCGCTTAAATCCTCAAGCACGATTTTGGGATTTCTCAGGTTATGCTCATCCCACCTTGCTTCGTCCTGCCTGTCGTTGTCGATATATGCTCTTACGAAGTTAAGAAGGAAGCCCTTGTGTGATACAGGCGCCTTATTGAGTACGGATACTCCGTTTGCCTTAAAGGAAAGCACCTCACCTGTTTCCTCGGAGAATTCTATAGCACCCTCGGGGAACTTAACTGCTATAACCTCACCATCTGAGCTCATTGTGATTTTGCCTGATTCAAGCACAGGCTGTGGGAATAAGCTTTCTGAAAGTGTAAGCTGTTCTGTAGCAACCTCAAAATCACCCTTAAGGTAAGTTAAATTAAGGTAGGTGTTTTTTTCATAATCAACCTTTGGTAAATCAAGCTTATAAGTACATTCTTTTTCAGGTGCAATAGCTGTGTCGAAGGAGCCACAAACAACTACCTCTCCATCTACCTGATATTCCCAATATACCTCAATTCCGTCTGAAGAAAGGAATCTGTTTGTATTAAGAATTGAAAGCTTGTTACCTGCAAGGCGTGTTGCCCTTAACGGTCTGTAAATAGCCTTCATATTATATGCACCTGTGTGAGGAGTACGGTCAGGATAGAAAAGACCGTCTACACAGAAGCAACCGTCGTGAAGTGGCTCGCCGTGGTCGCCACCATAGGTGTACTCCCAAGGGAATCCATCATTAATATGTCTTACTGTATGGTCAGCCCACTCCCAGATACAGCCACCAAGGAAAATATCGTCAGAGTAGAACAACTGCATATATTCTTCCATAGCACCCGGGCCAACACCCATAGCGTGACAGTATTCGCAAAGGAAGAATGGCACCTCGTCGAAGGACTTGCCGTTCTTTCTTCTCTGAATTTTCTTCATTACATCCTGGTGAGTGTACATCTGTGAATATACGTCGTAGTGCTGGCGCTTTGTGTGTGTAACACCCTCGTAGTGTACAGGAATAGGGGTACCTAAATCCTTAAGCATCTTGTAGCACTTATCGTGACACTTGTAGCCCTTCGACTCGTTACCAAGGCTCCACATAATAATGCTTGGGTGTGTTCTGTCACGATAGTACATTCTGCGCACTCTGTCCATATAGCGTGGTGCCCATTTCAAGTCGTGGCTTATCATATCCTCGGGGCAGTCAAGATTCCAAAGACCGTGAGTTTCAATATCGGCTTCATCTACAACATAAAGACCGTAGTGGTCGCAAAGCTCCAGGAAGAATGGGTCTGGTGGGTAGTGTGATGTACGCACACAGTTTACGTTAAACTCCTTCATAAGCTTAACGTCAAGCTCAAGGTCGTCGAAATTCTCGCAATAGCCCTTTGTTTCGTGGGTATCGTGGTGGTTTACACCCTTAAGCTTAATTTTCTTGCCGTTGAAGTAGAAGGTTGTTCCTTCGATTTTTATATTCTTAAAGCCAACATACTGACGTATGCTCATAACCTCTTTTTTGCCGTTGTAAAGAGTGATATATAACTCGTAAAGACGTGGAATTTCTGCGCTCCACTCCTCGACGTCAAGCTGTTTAAAGGTTAACGATGCATTTTTAGAAGCGTCTGCCTCACCCTCTGCAACAAGGTTTTTGCCATCGTAAAGAGTTGCCTTGATTTTTGATGCCCTTGTGCCACCCTTTACATCTGCACGGATGTTAAGGTTATATTTCTTGCCCTTCTTTTCGGCAATAGCCTGAAAATCGTTGATATATGAGCTTTCGTAGGTGTAGAGAAGCACGTCACGGAAAATACCGTTCTCCCTGAACATATCCTGTGCTTCAAGGTATGAGCCTATGCTCCACTTGAAAACAACTGCTACGATTTCATTTTCACCCTCAATAAGGTACTCGGTAACGTCGAACTCATAGGAGTTGTGAGAGCCCTCACCGAAGCCCACAAACACACCGTTGATATACAAATCAATACAAGGTGTTATGCCCAAAAACGTGAGAACGTAATTTTTGGACTTATCCTCAATATTTATAAACTTACGGTAAATACCACAGGAGAAATCCTCGGGAAGCTCCGGTGGACGAACACCCTTACCCCACTCACCACCGAATTTACGGTTATCGAAGCCGTATGGTGTGTTGATGTATTCAGGTATTTCGTAGCCTGTTCTCTGCCAGGTACAGGGAACGTTCACCTTATCGAACTTAAGCTTTGCAGTATCAATGGTTGCAGGGAGCTTTGATTTCTTTTTGTAATACTTAAAATCCCACTCACCTGAAAGAATCGTAACCATATCGCTGTTGTAGCGCTCACTTTTGTAGTCTACAGCCTTTGCTGCCTTAAGCTTACTGTGTGGTATACAATAGGCTCTTGGCGCTAATCTGCCTGTCTCGTAGGACTTGAAAGTGCAATGATTAAGCTTGTCGAGAATATACTTCATAAAAATCCCCCTAATAATCCATACTATTGGTTTAATTCTATCATAGCAAATATTATATTTCAATTTTAAATATCAAAAAAATCTCACAAAAATAATGCAATTATTTTGATAATATGGTAAAATTAAGGGGTAATTTTCGGTTATTTTACGAGGCGAATAAAATGGACAACACAGAAGAAAAATTAACAGGTGTCATAGAGGACGTTACCTACCGTAACGAAGCAAACGGCTGGACTGTGGTAGATTTATCTGTAGACGAGCAGTTAATAACTGCCGTGGGTGTTATGCCCGGCGTCAATGCAGGTGAAACAGTAACTCTTTCAGGTAGCTTTGTAGTACACCCCTCCTTCGGCAGGCAATTCAAGGTGTCTGCCTTTAGTCGCTCAATGCCCGAAACCGTTGAGCAAATATATAAATACCTTGCCTCAGGCGTAATAAGGGGCATAGGACCTAAAAAAGCTTTATCTATCGTTGAAAAATTCGGCTCCGATACTCTTTACGTTTTAGAAAACGAACCACAAAGACTTGCTTGCATAAAAGGAATATCAGAGGAACAGGCAAAGTCAATCTGCGAGGAATTTAAAAAGCAAACTGCCTTGAGAACAATTATGCTCGGACTTGAACGGTATGGCTTCACCCCTGCAGAATGTGTGCGTATATTTAAAAAGCTTGGTATTCACGCCATAGAAAAGGTAGAAGAAAACCCTTACTGCCTTTGTGCCTTAGGGCTTGGAATCAGCTTTGAAAGAGCAGAGCAGATTGAGGAGCTCCTCCCCACAAAGCCCCTGCCTGATTTCAGAATACGTGAGGGTATTCTCCACGTTTTGCGCTACAATAGTGCAAACAGAGGTCACACCTGCATTCCAAGAGAAAAACTTCTTGCTCCCTCCTCCGACCTTCTGAACGTGCCACAGGATGATATTGATATTGCTATTGATGGGCTTATCAACACAGCACAGCTTAAATCACATATTTTAGACGGCAAGGAATTTATATTTTTACCCTCTGCGTATCTGGCAGAAAAGAAAATTGCTAAAAAAATGAATATAATTGCTGCCTTCCCACCTCCTGCTGTGCCACAGCTTGCAGACTGGCTTAGCTTTGCGGAAAAGAAAAACAGCATTACCTACGAGGAACAGCAACGACTTGCTATTGCAACTGCTGCAAAAAAAGGTATTCTTGTGCTTACAGGTGGTCCGGGTACAGGAAAAACCACAACAATCAAGGGTATTATAAGCATTTTTGAAAGGCAGAATCTTGACATTTCACTTGCTGCGCCAACAGGCAGAGCAGCAAAACGAATGAGTGAGGTTACAGGAATGGAGGCTAAAACCATTCACCGTCTTTTAGAGGTTGAGTGGGATGAGGATGACAGACCTGTTTTCAGACGTAATGCAGGTAACCCCCTTGATTGCAACGCCTTGATTCTCGACGAGCTTTCAATGGTGGATATAAACCTTTTTGCAAGTCTTTTAGACGCTCTCCCCTTAGGCTGTAGGCTTGTGCTTGTCGGCGACAGCGACCAGCTCCCACCTGTAGGTGCAGGTAACGTTTTACAGGATTTAATTCAGGCAGGAATGATACCTGTTGTTGCACTCTCCCAGATTTTCAGGCAGGCTATGGAAAGTAAAATTATCACAAACGCCCACAAAATTGTTGGTGGTGAAAATCCTGACCTTGAAAATGACGGCAAGGACTTTTTCCACATGGAAAGACCCAATGCTATGTATACAGCCCAGACTATCGCAGAGCTTTGCTCTAACAGATTACCAAAGGCATACGACTGGGACCCGTTTTTTGACATTCAGGTTATATGTCCCTCTAAAAAAGGTGATGCAGGTACACAAAATTTAAACAGACTCCTGCAAGAGGTTTTAAACCCTGCCGATAAAAGCAAAAACCAAATCACCGTAGGTGGAAAAATATTCCGTGTTGGTGATAAGGTTATGCAGATAAAAAACAACTATAACATTGAGTGGGAGTCTCCCGAAGAAAAGGGCGCTGGTATCTTTAACGGTGATATAGGAATACTCACGGCAATCAATATGCAAAGTGGTATGGTAACTGTAAGCTTCGACGGAAGAGTTGCAAGCATTCCGGGTGAATATTTAGGTGATTTAGAGCTTGCATATGCAATTACCGTGCACAAAAGTCAAGGTAGTGAATTCAAGGCAGTTATATTCCCTGCAATAGGTGTTGTGCCAAACCTTGCATACAGAAACCTTTTGTATACTGCTGTTACGAGAGCAAGAGATATGCTTATTACGGTGGGCAGTGCAGAAATGATTTATGCTATGACTCAAAACGACAAAAAAGCCCGAAGATACTCTGCCCTTCGGTACTTTTTAACAGAAGAATAATATTATGGATTTCAAAAAAATTCACGACCTGGTTGCATCCTTCCTGTTTACAAAAAGGTGCAGGTATTGTCATACTGTGTGTGATATACGAGACGATATATGCCCCGAATGTGCAGACTCTATTTGTGAAATAGAAGGAGAAATCTGCTACAACTGTGGCTGCAGTAAGCGCCTTTGCAACGAAAAAGAGAAAAAGCACTACTATAAAAGCCTTTGCGCACCATATTACTACGAGGGTGCAGCCAAAAAAGCTGTGCTACACCTGAAAAAACATAATACCCCTGTAATCACAGAGGGACTGTATACAGATATGCTTACCTGCTTTCACAAGCACTATGGTGAATTGGAATTTGATTGCTGTACGTACGTGCCTGTGTACCACGCTGATGAAAAGACAAGGGGCTTCAATCAATCTCAGCTTTTAGCAGAGGCTATTGCAAGGGAACTACAAATCCCCTGCTACCCACTTTTGCGCAAGGACTTCAAAACCGAATCGCAGCACAAGCTACCTCAAATGCTTCGAAGTGGCAATCTACTTGGTGCAATCAGCTTTAATGAAAAGTGCGATGCTGATATTACGGATATGAGAATTCTTCTTGTAGACGATATAAAAACCACAGGTGCCACTCTTGATGAATGCACAAAAACTCTTCTTTTTGAAGGCTGTGCAGAGGTACGGTGTATTGTGGCGTGTATCAGTAAGCCATACACAAGAGAAGCAACCGACGGAGAAAACGATGATTTCTAAACTTCAAGGTAAAAGAAAAGACTGAAAGCAATTCGCTTTCAGTCTTTGTTATTAAAGAACATAAATAATGATGTCTCTTCTTCCCCAATTTACACACTGTGCTTCGGAATTCATAAACAAGTCAACTGTCCAGTCAACGTCATAGATGTAGCTACCTGTGTCAGCTGCAATACAGTAGCCGTATACGTATCTGCCGTCTGCAGAAACGATATACATCTCTGTACCGTAAGGAATTTCCTTAGGGTCAACTGCAATATAACCTGTCTGGGCACGTTTACCTGTTGAGGTTATACCACCCGGGATGCAGTAAGCTGTTGCTTTTGCATTGATTACCTTTGTGTAGCTTGCAGGAACACCATCTTCACCTAAAAGAAGATACTCGGGGTTTGCCATTTCACTTATCGGCTCACCTACCGGAAGGCTTGAAGGATAAGTCTGTACTGCCACAGGACGCTCCTTTGTTCCCTTTCTTACAAGCTGATTTACAGGCTCCTCTATAACTGTTTCAGAAAGAGCTGTAGACTTGCTGAGCTCACCATTAACGTAGCAATCCTCGTAAACTACTGTTTTTGAACCCTTAACACCTGCTGACAAGAGTGTTCTGTGGTCAACGTACTGTGAATCAGAATACTCATACTCTGTGCCGTATGGGATTTCTTCGTCTGCTACTCTTTCAACAAGCTTAACTCTGAATACTTCAATTGAAGCACCCTCTGTAACCTTTGAATCAAGTGCAGGCTTTGTGAAATCGTTTTCACCTAAAACGATTCCTGCTGCTAAAACAGCCTGCTCAATGGTTTTTGCTGAAACTGTTTTCGCTGTTTCTTTACCATCGGCTGTGATTTTAACATTAAAAATGTCGTAAATCTCAATTACCATTCCATCTTCAAGGAGAACCTCTGCACCGTAGTTAAGTGCTGTTCCTTTAGGAAGCTGTATGCCTGCGAGCTTAATTGCATCGCCGACTGTACCTGAAGTATGGATAGTGTAGGTTGTGCCGTCAAAGTTAACTATGCTAACCTTAACACCACGCTTAATAATGATTACGCTGTCGTTTTCACCATCGAAGTTTGCAAGGCTAAGGCTATCGCCATATGCCTCGTTTACTGTAATGCCCTCGTTTTCAAGAATCTTAAGAGCATCTCTTTCGGCGGTTGTAACTACAATCGCATTTTCGCCATCGTAAATAGTAACATTGTACATTACAGGTGGCACGGCGAAGGCTGTGACTGAAACGAAGAATACTATCGCCATTACGAAGAGAGCAACTCTCTTGAACGGTGAAGGCACTGCCGTATCGCCTATTTTTCTGACTGTCATGGTATAAATCTCCTTAGACAAGTAACCAGCTCGGTTTGTTCCCAATCCTTTCTAATCGGGGCCTTGAAGGTTACCGTTGTAGGCGCTTTTTGTCAGCAATAGCGTACCGAAAACGCCACTTCTCGATACAATATTGGTGGCAAAAATGCCGTTGTTATCCTATGGCAAGGGGTATTATACTCCACATTCCCTAAAAGTCAAATAAATAAAAAAAGCACTTTTTGTGGATTTTTTACAAAGGTTATGAACAGTAAATCCCCATATTCGACACTCAACAGCGTTTTTGTATGAAAAGCCACAATTGTTTTTTATGGCGTTTTGTAAAAAGTGCAGAAATTACAAAATGTAACTTTTAGCATACTTTTTTACCCTTTAAAAATATCATTTTGTAATTATTTTATTGACTATTTTTTCCAAAAAGCACATAATATAGGTATAATGTTATTTTCTTTATGGAGATATAGTGTATGAAAATCAAATTACCTCAAGAGGTTGAACTAATAATATCAGTTTTAGAAAATGCAGGCTACGAGGCTTTTTGCGTGGGTGGTGCCGTGCGTGACAGTGTGATGGGTAAAGTCGGAGGCCA
>JAZSJL010000020.1:0-1794 GCA_045534355.1 Acutalibacteraceae bacterium | reverse complement strand
GAGAGCATTAAGAGAAATATATCTTAAAGGCTTTGAAATTTGCGTCAAGGAAGCAAAGCCATACACAATAATGACATCCTACAATAAAATTAACGGGGTATGGGGACACTACCACTACGACCTTTGCACAAGAATATTGAGAAACGAATGGGGCTTCCGAGGTCTTGTAATGACAGACTGGTGGATGCAAAGCTCAAGCAGTCCCGAATTTCCACAAATGAAGGATAACGCCTACAGAGTTAGAGCAGGTGTAGACGTGCTTATGCCCGGTGGAAACAGAACGGGAAAGAGAAAGCCTGACGGCACTCTGCTTAAAACCTACAGCAAACCTGAAGGAATAACTCTCGGCGAAATGCAACAGACAGCAAGAAGGGTTATAGAGCTTTCGATGAAAGTGAAATAATAAAAAAATAAAATCGTGGGCAACACAGAAATCTGTGTTGCCCACGATTTTATAAAAAACACCGAGTGCTCGTTTGAGCACTCGGTTAACATCTATTGGTATTTGATTAGCAAGGAATTTCTGCAGCGATACAGAGAACTGAACGAGCATCCTCTACTGTAAACTCGCCGTCTTCATCGATATCACCGATGATGTAGTCAGCATCTACAGGAGAAATCTGACCTGCAGCCATCTTAAGAGCAATCATAGCGTCGTTTGTTCTAACCTTACCACTGTGGTCAAGGTCACCTAAAACATCCTCAACTACCATTGGCTTTGTTGTTCTCTTGTATGTGTTGTGGAGCCAGAACTGAGGATAGTTTACAGGGTCTGTAGTAACTGTCATCTGTTCTTCTGATTCAAGGAGCCACATAACAATTTCCATTGTGCCGTTCTCAGCCTTGTAGTTGTTATGCTGCTGATTCTTGATGAACCAAGTCTGCTCAGGGAACATACATGTAGAAGCATCTACCTTATAATCCCAAGAAACGTGGTTGTGGTCATCATCAATCTTCTGATTGTAGATTCTGCCCCAGTCACTGTTAGCCTGGAGGTACTTTGCACAAGTAGCTCCACCTGACATATAAACGGTGTCGATAACAGAGTCACTTGAATCGTAGCCTGTTGAGATTGGAACCATCTGACAGTTGTAGCCACAAACGATACCGAATGTTGCGCCGTCTGCCATAGCCTGCTCAACAGCGCTCTTTGCGTTAACCTGAATGTCATGGTAAGCATCGATTTTAGCCTCGTAAGCCTTGTCGATTTCTACACCGTGAGATTCAAAGATAAATTCCTTACCTGCTGCGTAATCCTCTGCAGGACAAAGGCTCCAAAGACCCGGCATACCTGCGAAGTACGGAAGGAATGTATCTGTATATGTACGAGGGAGAATACCTGTTGCGAAAGCATTTACATCGCCGAAATATTCTCTTGAAAGACCATCGTAGCTTGCAATAAATGAAATAACGAATGCTGCAATGTGAGTAGTTGCACTAATGTTAGCGAGCTGAACAAGGTAGTTTTCAACTGCGAAAACGTCGAGCTCGATATTATCTGTAACAACATCACCTACAGTGCTTGTACCCTGCCAAGCAGGAGCAGCAAACACGATATTCTTGAGGTGGTGACCACCGAACTCTGCAAGGTATGCAAGTGCAACAGTTGCACCCTGGCTCATTGCAACCATATTAACTCTCTTACAATTTGTTTTTGCCTTAACAGCAGAAATGAAATCATTAAGGAGAGCTGCATTTTCGATTGGGTCTGCACGCCAGTCGTATGTGAAGTTGTAAACGTTCTCTTCACCGTGCTTCTCTGCATATGCGAGAGCAAAGGTGCTGAGATTTGCT
>JAZSJL010000339.1:0-3109 GCA_045534355.1 Acutalibacteraceae bacterium | reverse complement strand
AAAAAACTACTCCGACACTATAAATGTCGGAGTAAACCTATAATGGAGATATTATTATGGCAGAAATTAACAAGGCGCCGAGAGGTACTAACGATGTTTTACCCTCAGACGTTCACAAATGGCAGTATGTTGAACAGACACTTATCGACACCGCTTCACTTTACGGCTTTAAGGAGATAAGAGTTCCTGTTTTTGAGCATACCGAGGTCTTTACAAAGAGTGTTGGTGATACTACCGACGTTGTTCAAAAGGAAATGTATACCTTTACCGACAAGGGCGACCGCTCTATTACACTTCGTCCCGAGTTTACTGCAGGTGTTATCCGCTCGATTATTGAGCATTCACTCACCGCGGCAGCTCTTCCCGTTAAGGTTTGTTATACAGGCGGCTGCTACCGATATGAAAAGCCGCAGGCAGGACGCCTTCGTGAATTCCACCAGTTTGGTGTTGAGTGCTTTGGTGCAGCATCTGCCCTTGCAGATGCAGAAATAATTGCACTTGCAAAGCAGTATTTTGATTTTATCGGCATAGAGGGACTTGCTGTGGAAATTAACTCCATAGGCTGCCCGGAGTGCAGAAAAAAATATTCACAGGCTCTTAAAGAGTTTTTTGAAAGCAAAAAAGAGCAGCTTTGTGAAACCTGCCTTTCAAGACTTGACAGAAACCCAATGAGAATTCTCGACTGTAAGAGCCCTGTTTGTTCAGAGATTGCAACAGGTGCACCCGTTGTTCTCGATTTCATTTGCGACGATTGCCGTGACCACTTTGAGGCTCTTAAGAAATACCTTGAGGCAATGGATATTGAGTACGTTGTAAATCCACAAATTGTAAGAGGTCTTGATTACTACACAAGAACTGTTTTTGAGTTTGTTTCTCTTGAGGAGAAAACAAAGGGTCTTGTTCTTGGTGGTGGTGGCCGTTATGATGGCCTTATTGAGGAGCTTGGTGGAGCACCACTTCCTGCTTGTGGCTTTGCAATGGGTCTTGAAAGACTTTTAATCCATATGGAAGAAAGTGGAGTTGCCTTCCCTGAAGCACCAAAGTGCAACCTTTCTATTGTAACAGCAGGTGAGAGAGCTGTGCTTAAGGCACTTGAGCTTTCATCAGCACTTCGTGCACAGGGCTATACCGTAAACGTTGATATTGCAGGCAGATCAATCAAGGCACAGATGAAGTATGCTAACAAAATAAATTCAGAGTTTACCGTTGTGCTTGGTGATAATGAGCTTGACGAGGGTACTGCAAAGCTCAAAAATATGCAGGATGGTACAGAAACTGTAGTTGCTCTCGGTAACTTCGATGAGGGCTTTGAAAGAGCATATATGGATTCTGTTGTTACTGCCTTTGAGGGTGCAGATTTTGCAAACCTTACCCAGACAGATATAAACAATCTTTTAAAATAATTTTCAAATAAGGTGTTAGTATGGAGATTATAGATATTTCCAGAGATTTATTAAAAACTCCCGTTTACCCGGGTGATCCTGAAGGTTACGTAGACCCTATTCAGAGCATCCGTGGGGGAGATGCGTGTAACCTTAACTCAGTATACACCTGCTTGCACGCAGCAACACATATAGATGCGCCACGTCATTTTATTGATGGTGGCAAGACTATCGACCAGTTTCCACAAGCTATTTTTATTGGTGAGTGTATGGTTTGCGAGGCTCCACCGGGGCCTATTACAGGTGCGTATGCTGAAGATAACTTCCCTTGGAAAACCTGCGAAAGGTTGCTCATTAAGGGCGATGGCCTTGCTTATTTTATGGAGAGTAGCGCATACTATATTGTGGATTCAGGAGTTAAGCTTCTCGGCACAGATTCACAAACTATAGGCAGTAGCAGCACCAATGCTCTTATTCACAAAGCTATTTTAGGTGCTGATATTCCTATTATTGAAGGGCTTGACCTTTCCGGGGTGGAGCCCGGCAGATACTTCCTTATGGCACAGCCTATTAAGGTTTCGGGTGTTGAGGCAGCTCCTTGCAGAGCGATTTTAATCAAGGACCACTTATTTTGGAGTGATAGATAATGCGATTAGACAAATTTTTAAAAGTATCACGAATTATAAAACGCCGTACAGTCGCAAACGAGGTTTGCGATGCAAAGCACGTTGAGGTGAACGGCAAAATTGCCCGTGCTTCTTACGATGTTAAGGTGGGGGATATAATTGCAATACAAATGGGTGCAAGCCTTACAAAGTACAAGGTTTTATCCATAAACGAGTTTGCTAAAAAAGACGATGCTGCTAATATGTACGAGGTAGTTTCGTAAATGCTTTTTAAACCGAGAGCTTTTCTCTCGGTTTATTTTTGTCAAAAAATACCGTATTTTATCAAAATGTCAATAAAACATAATTTAAAATAAAAATTATATTAACTTTGCACAAAAGTTATTGACAATTCTGATTTTTGGTGTTAATATGTAAGTGAAAGGAGAAACGAGTTAAAGAAATTTAACCAGTTCTCTTTTTCGGCTTATACGGGAAAACAATAGTCATATATTGCCGAATTAAAATCCGAAAGGGTGTTACTATGAATATTACTATCGTTGGTCGTAAATGTAATCCTCGTGAAGATTTTCGTCTGCGTGCAGAAAAACGTCTCGAAAAGGTAGATAAGCTTTTTGGCGAAGAGGCTGCTGCTAAAATTACTGCAACGGTTGAAAAAACCTGCCATATAGTGGAAATCACAGTAACAAAGGGTGGTATGCTTTTCAGAGCAGAGGAGCAGGCAGAAAATATGCTTGATGCTCTAGATGAATGTGTAGATTCCCTTATAAGGCAGATTAGAAAAAATAAAACCAGGTTAGATAAAAAGCTTCACTCTGCTGTTTTAGATGATTACTTTGCAGGGGACGAGGAAGAGGAAGAAGACTTCGACGTTATAAGAGAAAAGAGGATTCCTCTTAAACCACAGAGCGTTGAGGAAGCAATTTTACAGATGAATCTTTTAGGTCACCAGTTCTATATGTTCCTCAATGCAGATACAGACGAAATCAACGTTGTATACAAGAGAAATGCAACAGGCTACGGACTTATTTCCCCTGATACAGATAAATAAACCTCTACGTCCTTTCAAAAAGAATGGTCATACCTTCGGGTATGGCTGTT
>JAZSJL010000380.1:0-3132 GCA_045534355.1 Acutalibacteraceae bacterium | reverse complement strand
CTCCGACTTGTGGCAGAATTCCACACAGAGAAAGCGAAAACAAGCTGCTCCGTATGATATGGGGACCTATTGCAGATGAATTCGGTATTGACCTTGTTCTTCTCGGTCACAGTCATTATTATACTGTAACAGATGTTCTTTATAAAAATGAAAGCGTTGCTGATTTGGAATCTGAAATGGTTGATCCTGCAGGTACTGTTTATATGGTATCCTGTTCTTTGGGCAGACCGAGAGACGATGAAGATATCGGTCTTAATGAAGATTGGATTGGTTTTGATTACCTTACCGAAAATGCCACATATAATATTCTTGATTTCACAGAGGATTCAATCACTGTTAATTCTTACGAATTAGGTAAAGATTCACCCTTTAATACCTTCACTATAAAGAAAACCTCAAACGACGGTGGTCACGAAGAAACAGGGTTCTTAACGTCAGTTAAGAATGGTATTTTAAGAGGTATCGGTGCTGTTTACACATTTTTCAACAATATCAATAGCTGCGATGATCTTAAAGAGCACGGCTATGATGTGAAATTTTCTGACTTTTTCGGTAAAGAAGAATAATTAATACAATGCAACTCGGCTTTTCTCGGGTTGCATTTCTTTTATACCAATGGTAAAATTGTGGCAGTATTAAATGAAAGCGAAAAAATAATTGATTTTGAATGATGCGTTAGGTGACCGATATGACATTTGAAGAACGAAAAGAACAAGTAAAATCTTATCTTGGTAAAAGGGTAGTTATAGGTATTGACAGACCTATCGGATATATTCACCGTAAAGAAAACTATTCTCTTATATATCCCATAAACTATGGTTATATTCCCGATGTTTTTGGTGGTGATGGCGAGGAGCTTGACGTTTATCTTTTGGGTGTCAATGAGCCTGTTTCGGAATACGAGTGCCGGATTATTGCTATTGCCCACAGACACAACGATGTTGAAGATAAGCTTGTTGGTGCGCCGGTTGGCATGAGATTTACAAAAGAAGAAATCGAATCTGCAATCCGTTTCCAAGAGCAGTATTATGATACCGAGGTAGAAGTAGTTAATCAATAAATTCAAACAGCAACTCCCACTTACAGAACAGTAGGTGGGAGTTGTGCATTATTTAACAGCTTTCTTTTTATTAATACGAAGTACAGTTACGATTACTGCACCCGTAAAGGTAACTGCAAGGCAAAGGGCAATTATAATTACAGTATCATTTTGTTGGGTGAAGGTTGTTTCTGAAAGCTCTGCCACGGCAATAACCATTTTTGATTTTTCAGGGTAATCATCCCTCCGGGGATTATTTATGGCGTACATTGTTTTGCCATCTTTTGAAAAAGCGAAGGAGTTGCTGTAACCCACGTGGTCGGCGCTTGTGTAGGGGATTATGTGAGGAATAGTTTTCCAGGTTAATCCGTTATCGTAGCTTATGAAATAATCGGTACCTGTTTTACTTTCACCTTTTCTCATAAAGGTACCACTTACAATCAAGGTTCCGTTTTCACTGCCAAGAGGAGTCCAGGCACAGTAGGGGGCAGATCCCAATGCTTTTTTACCGTTTTTACTGAAAATCTCGTTTTCGTTAACTGTAGGATTATCCCAGCTAAGACCGTCCTTTGACCTTTTGTAACAAACGGGGTTCCCTTCGTTATTAAACATTTCATAAACCATAAAGTATGAACCGTCACCCAATTGGGTTACAACAGGCATACCCGGTCTGTCTTCCGGGTTTTCACTTGTTACAGCATCCACAGAGTTTCCCCAATTTTCAGCATCCTTTGAATGTTTATAAACGATTTTTTGTGAGTGTTCGGGGTCTGAATCATCGGAATAGAAACAAATTATACTACCATCATCAAGCTGAACTAAATAAGGCTCCCATACACCATCATCAAGACCACCGGCAGATGCAACTATAACACCTTGGTCAAAGGTGTAGCCACCATCAAGACTGAAATAAAGGCGAATATGTGATTCCTTTTCGTGTTCAGGGTCAACAGAACAAGCCGCAAGAATTATTGTTCCGGCAGGGTAGTCTCCGCAAGGCTTTGAAAGCTCAAAGAGGGTAGGGTTCCATTCGGAATTTGCACCTGTCAAGGTGTCAGTAACTCTGGTAATAATCTCCCAAGTTTTTCCACCATCTTCACTTCGGTATATAGGATAACCGGGTGCTTGGTCTGTAAGTCCTGCATTAAGCTGGCAGTGGGTTGCAAGAAGAACGTTGTTTTCTTCTTCGTTTTGATTATTCAAAACAAGGATTCGTCCGTATTGCACACCTCTGTCCCACCAATCAACCTTGGAAACAGCAATATCGGTTGTGTGCTTTGCTTCAATAGTAGCAGCTGCATAAACAGGGGAGGCAGTTAAGCACAAAATTACAACAGCAATCAGAATACAGCTTATCTTTTTTATAGATTTATATAAATTCACAGTATCACTCTCTTTGCAATGTGATTTCTTAAAGATGATTGTAACACTGACCATCAATAAAAACAAGAGTGTAATGTTTTGAACGGAAACGGTACCACATACATTGTTGTAAGTGGAGGTGTGTTGTAAATAAGTAATAATGCAAAAAGAATAAAATAGTAAACCGTAACAATTGCCATAAACGGGAAAATGGTATATAATTGACTCCATAGAAGTAATTGCAATATCCTTGAAATTAACGAGGTATTATGTGATTCCTGTAAGCGTTTATCAGGTGAGTGAAAATATGGTTTTTTTATTGATTGTTATATATATTGCATTTATAGGTCTCGGAGTTCCTGATTCTCTCATTGGCTCTGCGTGGCCGGCTATCCATACGGAAATTGGTATACCCGTAGAAGCAGTAAGTATTCTCACTTTTATCATTTCAGGTTGTACTGTGTTATCAAGTATGTTCAGTGCGAGAATACTCAATAAATTGGGAACAGACAAGGTTACGGCTTTCAGCACGGCTATGACTGCCGTGGCTTTATTTGGTTTCTCTGTTTCATCATCATTTTGGCCTATGGTACCATTAGCAGTTGTTCTCGGACTTGGAGCAGGTGCCATTGATTCGGGTCTTAATAATTATGTAGCACTTCACTTTAAAGCAAGTCATATGAATTTTCTTCATTGCTTTTATGGTGTAGGAGTAAGCCTTAGTCCTTACC
>JAZSJL010000056.1:0-3168 GCA_045534355.1 Acutalibacteraceae bacterium | reverse complement strand
TTACCTGCTTTGTTACGTGTGTTGTCAATAATATTTGCTCGTACACCTGTAAGGAAAATATTTGCAACAACGGCAATCAGGTACATTATGTACATATCGGTAGGACCGATACCAAGTGCACTTGAAAGCAAAACGTTGTTTGATGAAAGCAAGCAGGCAGAGCCCATGGTGATAATCATGTAGGCACCAATACCACCACCTGCATATGCCGCTATCTCCTTGAAGGGCATATATCGACCGGACATAGGAGTTTTCCAATAGGTTTTTACCTTGGAAACTGTGTCCACAGCCATTTGTTTAATAGACATAAACTCTCTCCTTTTTAGTGGAAAACCAATCATAAAAGTCTTTTTGGATAGCCTTTCCACACACAATTATAGATATTGACATATTAACATAAATTTGTAAAATCTTCAAGGAATATAATTCCGAAAAAGAAATATAAAACAACTTTGTATGATTGCATAACTTTATGATGAATTTAATGTGCAATTCGACAACTAAACACCTGATTTGTATGTATTTACAACTTGACTTTATATAACATTTATAATATAATGCTCGTTGTTATTTGACTATGAGGAGTATGTTTATTGTGATTACACAGGAGCAAATAGACAGAATAAATTACCTTGCCCGTAAGGCTAAGAAGGACGGTCTTACCGAAGCAGAGGCGCTTGAGCAAAAGGCGCTCCGTGCCGAGTACGTAAAGGCATTTCGCTCCTCTTTGGAAAGTCAGCTTGAGTCTACTATCATTGTAAGGCCCGACGGCACTAAGGAGCGCATTGTCAAAAAGCCGGGTAAAGGACCTACAGGCAATAAGCCGGGCAAAAAGGACTGATGGCAAGGGTCAGAAGGGCGTTAAGCTCAGATTTAACGGCTGTACAATACGTGTGCCGTATGACGGCAGGCGAGCAAGCACAGCAGGACGAGGCTGTTGGTCAGGTTATTTCCCAAATGTACTCAACCTACTACATTCGTGAGTGTGCAGATACCTGCTTTGTGCTGGCAGATGATGAGGACAAGGCTGTAGGCTACGTTCTGTGTGAGCCCGATTATAAAAGATACAGCCGTATTTTCAGGAAAAAAGACGTTCCCGAAATAAAAAGGTTAAGTAAAAAGGATGGCTTGTTAGCAAGGTTTTTACCTGTACCGTATAGCTTTTTCGGTAAAAGGTACCCTGCACACCTTCATATAGATATTTTACCGGAATACCAGAACCGGGGCTATGGCAGTGTTCTTATAAACACATTACTTGAGGAGCTACAGAGCAGAGGTATAAAGGGTGTTATGCTGATTGCAGGTGCCGACAACAAAGGTGCAATACGCTTCTACGAGAGGCACGGCTTTGAAGCAGTTATAAAATCAAATACAATAAACGCCGTAATAATGGCAAAAAAGTTAAAGTAAGTGATACATATGGCAAAAAATCCGATAACAGCAGTAATACTTGGTGCAGGGCATCGCTCAATGGCTTATGCAGCATACGCAAAGGCACACCCCGATGAAATTCAGATTGTGGGCATTGCAGAGTTTGATGAATTTCGCAGAAATACTGTGCGAGATATGTTCTCTATTCCACTTGAGCACGTTTTTGACAGTGCAGAAGCACTTGCATCCGTACCAAGATTTGCCGATGCCGTAATTAACGGTACAATGGATGAGCAACATGTGGAAACCTCTGTTCCTCTTTTGAAGCTTGGCTACGATATGCTTCTTGAAAAGCCCTTTGCAGTTAATGAGGAGGAGCTTGACAGGCTTATGGCTGTGGTAGAGGAAAATAAAAATAAAGTAATGATTTGCCACGTGCTTCGATATAATAAAGTGTACCTTACAGTTAAAAATCTTATTGTTGAGGGCAGAGTTGGCGATATTTTAAACATTCAGACGGTTGAGAATGTCAGCTACCACCACCTCTCAACATCTTTTGTAAGAGGTAAGTGGGGCAACTCCAAAAAGTGCCACACCTCTATGCTCCTTGCAAAGTGCTGCCACGATTTAGATATTATGACCTGGCTTATGGGTGATGATAAGCCTGTTTGTGTATCATCAATGGGTACACGCTTCCAGTTCAGAGAGGAAAATGCTCCTGCAGAGTCAGGCACACGCTGTTTACTGGATTGCCCAAGGGTGGATTTCTGCACCTTTAGTGCAAAAAGGCTTTATTTGGACCACCCCGACAACTGGGAGGTATATATCTGGCGAGATATTGAGCACATTGAAAACCCAACCCACGAGGATTATAAAAACAGCCTTCTCAAAAGCGACTACGGTAAGTGCATATTCAAGTGTGAAAACGACGTTGTTGACCACCAGAGTGTGCTCGTTGGCTTTGAAAGTGGCGCAACAGGTACACATAACCTTACAGGTGGCACAGCAGAGAGCTTGCGTACCCTTCGTGTAATAGGCACAAAGGGTGAAATTTACGCTGAAATGGAGAACAAGTTTGTTTCTCTTAAAGAGATAAACCCATCTGCTGCTACATATTTTGATGAAACGTACATTGACCTTTCCGACGTGCCCGATGAGGGTCACGGTGGTGGCGATGAAGGTCTTATGAGAGATTTTGTGAAATTCATAGCAGGGGAGCAGCCTTCTGTTTCCAGCACAGCAATTCAAAGCTCCGTTATGGGCCACAAAATTATATTCCTTGCCGATAAATCAAGAGAAAACGGTGGAAAAACCATAAGTATATAAAAAATGCTCGGAATAAGTCGAAAACTCTCTTATTCCGAGTTTTATTTTTGTTTTATTCTAATTGACACCCCTTTGTTTATGTGATAAAATAGCAGAGCGTTGCAGGATAGCTGTTAGCAGTTAGCAATTAGCAGAGTTTCGTATAAGTTGAAGTGATGCGAAGCCTTTACATCCCTGTTTGCTTCAGCAAATAGGGAGGGGGACCATCGCTTGCGATGGTGGTGGGTAGTTCTCTTACCTTTTATCCTTCGATAAAACTAAATATAATATACGCAGAAGTGGCGGAACTGGCAGACGCGTATGATTCAGGTTCATATGAACGTAAGTTCTTGAGGGTTCAAGTCCCTTCTTCTGCACCAGATAAACAGAATCACTTTTTGTGGTTCTGTTTGTTTTTGTATTGATTAAGTAATCGGGACTTGAACCCCCTCGCCGAAGGCGAACACAATCGGGGTTCGCAAGGCACTTGCG
>JAZSJL010000248.1:0-1849 GCA_045534355.1 Acutalibacteraceae bacterium | reverse complement strand
AAAGAGGGTATGAGTGGCTGTAAAACAGTTTTCGATATTCCTCCTGCATACCTTTCAATTAAAACTCCGGAAGAATTAAGAAAAGAAATGTTATAAAAAGAAATGCTACGAAGCTCCTTGCCTCGTAGCATTTTTTGTATTGTGCTTTTATACATCTGCTTTTATTTCTCCGGCTTTTTTTAGCGAAGCCTTTGCAATAGCAGGGCCTACTAACTCATAAACGAGTGTACCACAGAGAATAACAGTACGTATTTCTGTTGCATATTGTGGTACAACTGCCGAGGCAGCAAGTGACAAACCAATTGCCACACCTGCCTGTGGCACAAGAGCAGGTCCCAGGTATTTTCTGATATTCTTATCTGCTCTGCATATGGTTGCACCAAGGGATGCACCAAACATCTTACCTATAACCCTTACAACTATATATATAACTCCGACAAGACCGATAGCAGGTAAAACAGAAAGCTTTAGCTCTGCTCCTGATGCAACAAAGAACAGCATAAATATACGTGGAGTAATTCTGTCGGAAAGCTTCATGATGTGGTTAACATCAGGTGAGAAGTTTGCAATTATTGCACCCATTGCCATACAAAGCAAAAGTGAAGAGAAGCCACAAAGGGAAGAAAGACCCAGGCCTATAAATATAAATGCAATTGTAAGCGATAGACGGTTTCCGTCTTTTTTGAAGGTCTTGAGAGGTAAAAGGAAGAGGAAGCCTAAAATTGCACCTACCACCAAAGCACCACCAATTTCTATTATTGGTTTAAGCACAAGCTCCGAAGCCTTTGCTGTGCCACCTGAAAGTGCTGTAGCAATTGCAACGGATATTGAGTACATAATAAGAGCAGTAGCATCGTCTATTGCAACAACAGAGAGAAGTGTTTCTGTGACAGGTCCTCGTGCTTTATATTGCTTTATAACCATAATTGTTGCTGCCGGTGCAGTTGCTGCAGCAATAGAGCCGAGCACAAGTGCAAACGGAGCTTCGTAGCCTGCGATTATAAGCGCAGCTGAAACAAAAACAACTGCAAAAAGAGATTCCAGTGCAGCAATAACAATAGGTGTTGCGCCTACACGCTTAAAGTAGGAAATTTTGAATTCGTTACCGATTGAAAAAGCTATGAAGCCTAATGCAGCGTCTGAAATAATTGTTGCAGAGTGTAAAAAATCCTCTGAAAGTATTCCAAGTACACTTGGTCCTAAAAGAAGTCCTGCAAGCAGGTAGCCTGTAACATTAGGCAGCTTAATGAATTTCACCACTCTGCCAAGAGCCATTCCTGTAAATATCATAATGGCAAGACAGATAAAGGTGTTTAAAGATAAATCTCCAAGCATTATAGTGAAATTCCCTCCAGGTAGTCAATAGGAATGGTGAAGAGAATACCTGTGTCGGGCTTTTGAAGTCCACCTGTAACCAGGTTTACAATTTCAGATATTATTTTGACGTCTTCATCCTTTGCAACCATAATAATAGTTTTGTTTTCTTTGTGAGAGGGCTCCATAAGTCTACGTATGGAAACGAGGAAAAACATATCCTCGTGGTCGTGGTCGCAAAGCTCCTGCATCATACCCTTGCTGTCGATGATTGTTGCACCGGAAATGTTGTTTTCGGTAAATTTTTCGAGTATTTCATCAAGGCACTCTGTTTTGTTGAGTATTATTGTAACAAGCTTCATAAAATACCTCCTACTGTATTTTCGTTGTAATTGTAGCACTATGCAGATATCTTTTCAATGCTAAAATTGTTTAAATATCATATGTATATAAATATATTTTTTGTACTAAATTGAAAATACTGTAAAGATGTGGTATAATCCGATTATCACTCAATAAAAAAGGGGAGTTAATA
>JAZSJL010000131.1:0-2844 GCA_045534355.1 Acutalibacteraceae bacterium | reverse complement strand
ACCACACCGAGAGTTTAAAAGCAATACAAAAATACCGAAAACAGCTTATACTATTTTCGGTATTTTTTATTTAATTATTTAAATTTTATCAACCCAAATTCTGCCTTACAAGGGTTGCTCTGAGCTTATCTCGTTCAACTCTGTCCAAAGGTCTGTCAACAGAAAGAGAAATAGTTGCAGGCTGCATATGAATCATAAGTGCTTCTATTGATGCACAATCCATATTTATAATGCCCTTAACGGCTCCTAAACGAACTAAAGAAATAAGCTCCATAAATTCATTTGTATCAATCATACGGGCATATTTCAGAACGCCATAGGCTCTGTATATTCTATCCTCAATAACAGGTGTTTTGAACATTTCCTCACGGGCTGTACGCTCCTGGGCTGCAATTTGCAAAGCTATTGATTTAAGGTTCTGTATTGCAGCATTTTCGCTGATACCGAGGGTTATGGTATTACTTAAACGGAACATATCACCCTTGGCTGCTGCTCCCTCACCATAGGAGCCACGAAGGGAAAGACCAAGCTTTGTTACCGTAGAAATAAGACGTGTTATCTGATTGGTAGAAACAAGTCCGGGAAGATGAAGCACCACAGATGCCTTCATGCCTGTACCTAAAACAACAGGGTCCTGTGTAAGGTAGCCAAGTCGTTCATCGAAGGCAAAGTCAAGCTCCTTGGAAAGTTCACCCTCTATTTCAAAGGCAGTTTTAAAGGCTTCATCAAGAGCAAAGCCTGCATACATAACCTGCAAACGGATATGGTCCTCTTCATTAAGCATTATGCTCACAGCTTCATCCTCTGTTAAAAGCAAGGCTCTGCCATCTCGTGAGGATGCAAACTCAGGGCTGACAAGGTGCCTTTCTGCAAGAGAAACCACCTCTGCCTGTGAAAGTGTTTTCATTTCAGCATAGTTGAAGCTGTAGCCACAAACAGACTCTGCAGCAGTTCTTATAACAGAATTTACCTTCAGCTTGTCGGGAAGAGAAAGTCTGTCAGGAAACGGATAGCTTTTTAAATTTCTGGCAAGGTGAATGCTTGTATTAATCACAACATCGTTTTGTGCACCTGTACCCAAATACCACTTTGCACTCATACGTTACCACCCTCCTGTGCTAAAATCTCGTTAATTCTGTCACGAAGAGTAGCTGCAAGCTCAAAATTTTGCTCCTCTATTGCTCTCTGCAAGGCAATCTTAAGCTCTGCAAGTATGGATTGAGAGCTTGTTCCTTTTGGATGTGCACCCTCGTAGGAAGCCTTGCCGTGAATACGGGCAAGTGACGGGAGAAGCTTATCGTAAAACACGTTGTAGCACTCTGCACAGCCCATTTTGCCGTCGCCTGCTATTTCCTCAAAGCTTTTGCCACAAAATGAGCAACGAAGGGTGCCTGTGCCGATTTCACTTTTTGAAAGAATTTCTGTCAGTAATCCACCAAAGCCAAAGCCACCAAAGGCCTCTGCATAACCAAGAGAGCGAGCACAATCTGTGCAAAGGTGGACCTCTGCTGCCCTACCGTTTATAATACGCTTCATATGCATATTGGCATCGTTTTTGTTACAATTCTGACAAATCACTTATATCACCTCTTGAGGAATCACTATAACTATATTTATATTATACATAAATTAAGCTCACAATTCAAGAAGTGATGAAATTAATTATCAATATCTTTCCTCTTCTCCGAATTCATCCTCAAAAACAAATTCCTCGGAAAATTCATAATCAAATTCATCGTCAAAAATATCTGCATAATCCCTTGGATTTTTCTTTTTGAAACCATCTAAATCAAAAGAATAGCTCATACATTTCACCCTTTATAATAATTTGCTACACATATTCTTTTCTGAAAACTTACGTATATTCAATTTGTAACAAATTTTCTGCAATAACATATTATGCAGTGAAAGGGGGATTAAGAATGGGTTGCTTATTCAACGGCGGTAACAACAACTGCACATGGATTATTATCCTTATAATCATCATCCTTGTATGCTGCAATCAGGGTAACAACGACTGTGGCAGAGCCATCTCCAACGACTGTGGCTGTAACAACTGCGGTTGCTGCTAAATAGCAGTAAAGAAGCTCCTACTCAAACGAGTGGGAGCTTTGCTTTAAATAGATTTTATTTAGAATATTACGGATAAAACTACACTACCTACACTCAAAAACATAAGTGCTGCAAGTACAATACATATTACCCTTTTTGTTTTATCTGAAAACATTATTCGATACCGAGAAGATTTTTGATACAGCCTGAAAGAACCGATAATTTTTCTTCTGCTTCCTCTCTTGATGATGCCTTTGCTGTAATGTAGATTTTAATCTTTGGCTCTGTACCGGAAGGACGAACAATAAACGTATCTCCACTTTCCATTCTGTAGGAGAGCACGTTGGACTTGGGAAGTCCTGTTTCCCCATCTGTTGTGATACCGGACTTGTAGTCACCTACCCAGCAGATTTTGCTACCATTGAGCTCCTTTGGAGGGTTATTTCTTAACTCATCCATCATATTTGCCATCTTCTGCATACCTGCTGCGCCCTCAAAGGCGTAGTTATCAAGCTGATTGAAGAAATAGCCGTACTTCTCATAGACGCTATTCATAAACTGCCACAAGGTGATGCCCTGTGTCTTGTAATATGCCGCCATTTCACAGATAATCATTGCGGCATTGACACCGTCCTTGTCACGGGCGTGGATGCCTGTAAGGTAGCCGTAGCTTTCCTCAAGGCCGAGAACATATCTGTCCTCTTCACCCTGTGCCTCAAGCTCTGTAATGCACTCACCGATGTACTTGAAGCCTGTGAGAAGATCACGCATATCTGCGCCATACTCCTTACA
>JAZSJL010000271.1:0-3630 GCA_045534355.1 Acutalibacteraceae bacterium | reverse complement strand
GACGCAGCAGAGATGTGCATTCTTGAATTAGTTTAATTTAGAGAAAAAGAGTCTGACTTTTGGGAGTCAGACTCTTTTAACTTTATGCCCCTATGAGAAAAACTCATTTTTCTCATAGGGGCATATTTGTTTGTGTTTTATTGCTTATCTAAGATTATTTTTGCAATTTTGTAAACATCGCCACAACCAAGGGTAAGCACAAGGTCGCCCTCACCGATGTTTGCTTTAAGGTAGTCAGCAACCTTTTCGAAGGTGTCAAACCATACTGAATCTGGAATTTCATCTGCAAGATCTTGGGTAGTGATGCCATAGGTATTGATTTCTCTTGAACCCATAATTTCAGTTAATACAACATTGTCTGCAATTGAAAGAGCCTTGGCAAAAGCATCTAAATGCATTTTTGTTCGGCTGAATGTGAATGGCTGAAATACTGCCCAGACACGTTTGTAATCCATTTTTTTTGCAGCAGAAAGCGTAACCTCAAGCTCTGCAGGATGGTGAGCATAATCATCAACTATATCAGCGCCATTATATGTGCCAAGGAATTCAAAGCGTCTGCCTGCTCCTTTAAATGTGAGAATACTGTTTTTGCATTGTTCAACAGTTGCACCACAGTACATTGCTGTGGCAATGGCTGCAAGTGAATTGAGAACATTATGTTCGCCCGGTACACTTAATTCGATTTTATCTTTAAATTCGCCGTTAATAAAAAGGTCATAGCAGGGGAAAGCACCGTTGCTGTAACCAATATTCTTGGCAATATAATCACAGTTGTCAGAGCTGCCGAAGGAAATCATTTCCTTGTTCTCAACGCCGTTTATGCTATCCAGGGTGTTTCTGTCATCACCGTTATAAATAACACATTTTGTTGACATACGGGCAAATTTTCTGAATGATGCTTCAAGATTTTCTAAGGTCTTGAAGTACTCCATATGATCTCTATCGATGTTAAGTATAACACTCACGTCAGGTGTAAGGTCAAGGAAGGTGTCCTTGTATTCACAAGCCTCACAAACAAGAATATCACTTTTACCAACTCTACCGTTCGTGCCTGTAATCGGAAGCTTGCCACCGATAATAGCAGATGGGTCAAAGTCATTATCGATAAGTATGTGTGTAAGCATAGAGGTTACGGTTGTTTTACCGTGAGTACCGCAAATGCCTATACAGTTATTGTAGTTTCTTGTAAAATAACCGAAAAGCTTACTTCTTTCAAAGGTAGGTATTCCGTTTTCCTTTGCAGCAACAAGCTCCGGATTATCAGGAAGTAATGCTGCTGTATAAACAACCATATCAGCACCCTTAACGTTTTCAGCCTTCTGTCCCATAGTAACAGGGATTCCAAGCGCTCTTATTCTGTTGAGTGTGTCAGATTCATTATTATCGGAGCCTGTAAGGTAATGGCCCTGTGAATGAAGAATCTCGGCAAGGGGGCACATACCACTGCCACCGATACCGATAAAATGTATTCGTTTAGCTTTTTTTATGGCTTCATCTATTGTCATTGTTAACAGCCCTTTCCAAAGTCTGTAATAGTATTATACTATTAGTTTTAAAAAAAATAAACCCGATTAGAGCAAATTTATTATAATTTATTCATAACGTTTCGTTTTTCAATTGACTTACGAAGGAACGTACCAAGGATTCCGCAGGAAATTACTTCACCTATAAAGACAGTAAGGGCAAAGTACCAGTAAACTCCCTCTAAATTATAAAAATAAATTAACACTATAGGCACAATAATTGTATTTGAAAGAATAGGTGGAATAACTGCTAACAGCTTGTTTTTTCTTAATAAATACGTGAACACAGCACCTATAAGCGTAGCAAGGCTGCCTAAAATAATATCCCACAAAACACAGCCTGTTAAGATATTCGCAAGCAAACATCCTATGAAAAGACCGGGTATAGCGTAGGGGGTAAAAACAGGTAGTATTGCTAAAGCCTCTGAAAGCCTTACTTGTATTGCACCACTTGCAAGACCCAATGCGTTTGCAACGAAGGTAAGCACAACGTATGCTGAGGCAATGATTGAGGCGATAGCAATGCCTTGGATTTTCTTTCTGTTTTTCAAATTAATCAGCTCCATAGTTTTTATTTGTGTGAGGATGGTTTCGAACTCACATTTTATATAAAAATTGCCTGTAAGTTTCGTTAAAAAAGACAATTTATATTTCAATGTAAAATTGTTATTATTATATTAATATTTATAACACGAGGTGTTTAAAATGATTAATGTAACAATTTGGAACGAAGGTCGCCATGAGAAAGAGGATGCAGAGGTAGGTGCTGTATATCCAAAGGGTATACACAATTGCATTGCAGAATTCTTGGGTGTAAATGATGATTTGAATATTAGAACAGCAGTTCTTGATGACCCTGACAACGGTCTCCCGGATGAGGTTTTAGAGAGTACAGACGTACTTCTTTGGTGGGGACATATGGCTCACGAGTGTGTACCTGATGAGCTTGTTGAAAAGGTTTACAACCGTGTAATGAGAGGTATGGGCTTTATAGCACTTCACTCAGCACACTTTTCAAAGCCCTTTAAACGTCTTATGGGTACAACCTGCTCGCTTAAGTGGCGTGATGGCGACAGAGAGCGTTTATGGTGTATAAGCCCTAATCACCCTATTGCAAAGGGTATTCCTGAAAGCTTTAATATTCCTGTAGAGGAAATGTATGGTGAACGCTTCGATATACCAACACCTGACGAAATCGTATTTATGGGTTGGTTCAAGGGTGGAGAGGTTTTCCGTTCAGGCTGTTGCTGGAACAGAGGTCTTGGTAAGGTGTTCTATTTCCAGCCGGGTCACGAAAGCAACCCAACATACCATATCCCTGAAGTTCAGAAGATTATTACTAATGCTGTATACTGGGTAGCACCACCAAAGGTTATTCCGGAGGTTGAATGTCCTTGGGTACCATCGTTAGAGGAAACATACGACGGTCCTAATAAATAATTATAGCATAATAACATTTTTTCATCAATACGAAATTTAAAGGAAGATTAAAATGATAAGGTTTTTATTTCAGGGTGATTCTATAACAGATGCAAACAGGGTCGATGCAGATGATGGTGGTGCAGGTAGCTACTTGTTTGGTTACGGGTATCCGAATCTTTTCGCTGCAGATTACCTGAAAAACAGAAAAGGTGAGTTTGAATTTATCAACCGTGGTGTAAGTGGGGACCGAATTGTTGACCTTTATGCACGTATTAAGGACGATATAATTAACCTTAAGCCGGATATGATGTCAATTCTCATTGGTGTCAATGATGTATGGCATGAGCTTTCCGTTCAAAACGGTGTTGCAGCAAAAAAGTTTGAAAAAATATATGGTATGCTTATTGAGGAAGTTAAAGAAGCATTACCGAATATTAAAATAATTATTCTGGAACCCTTTGTGCTTAAGGGAACAGGCTCTGAAATGTATTATGACGAATTCCGTGCAGAGGTTGAAAAACGTGCCGAAGCAGCAAAGCGTGTAGCACAGAAATATAATCTTAGTTTTGTGCCTCTGCAAAGGAATTTTGATGAAGCGTCTGTTGATGGTGATACAACATATTGGACAACCGACGGTGTTCATCCTGCAGCTGCAGGTCATCAGCTTATTAAAGAAGCACTTGCA
>JAZSJL010000017.1:0-6651 GCA_045534355.1 Acutalibacteraceae bacterium | reverse complement strand
AGTTGCTACTTATGTAGTTATCGTATTCGGTGACGCTAACGGCGATGGTTTAGCTGATGGTTCTGACGCATCTATGATGGAGGAACACGACTCTTGGATCTTTGGTGATTATGGTCGTCTTTACTCATATCAGGAATTTGCATCTGACGTAAACGTTGATACTATTGCTGACGGTTCTGACGCATCTATGGTTGAAGAGCATGACTCTTGGATCCTTGGTGATACAGGACGTATTGATGTTGCTGGTATTCTTGCAACATTAGGTTTTTAATCATTCGTTAATTTTTATAATTTAATAGGAGGCACTTAAAATGTCTAAGAAAATTTTAAGCTTGGTACTTGCTGTACTTATGCTTTTCTCAGTTTGTTCTGTTGCATCTAGTGCAGCAGTTGCTGCTGGTAAAGAAATTGGTATTAGACTTGAGAGCGATGCTGTTGTTGGTGCACCAGCTGGTACAATAGTTACTGTTAAGTTCTACTATGACCTTCCAGAAGGTGTAGACGAACTTCAGATGGCTATCGGTAACATTGCTCTTGGTTATAATAGCGCAGCATATTTACCAAACAAAGTAAGCGGTAACACCGCAACAGAGGCTCGTACATGGGGTGATGCTTATGCAGCATACTTCAAATCAACTTCTGCTGTTACAGTTTCCGCAGCTATCAGTAGTCAGATTACTGCTAAGTTCAATGCAAATGATACAGCTAAGGGTTGGGATAAAGCTCTTCAGGTTGCACAGAACTATGATACAGCAGCAGCATCTGCTTCAACAGGTTTCCCATGTACATCAGGCGCTATGGTATTCTCTATGGAATTTGTTGCACAGAGAACACTTACAGCTGAAGATGTAATTGGTGTTGTTGATGGTGCATATAACAACGGTAACTTCTGTAAGGTATGTTACTGGGATGGTACAACTGTAGCTAAAGTATTTGCTAAAGATGTTGTAGATATGAGCGGTATGGTTGCAGCTCCTGCAGCTCCAGCTTATGATGTTTACAACCTCAAGGGTAAGACAGGCGCAGTTGCTGACAAGCACTCAAATGGCGACGGCACAAGCACAGTTGCTGTATTCTATGGCTTTGACTTCAACCCTGCATTCAATGCAAACGGTACATCAGAGTTCATTAGTGCAATTTCTGCTAAAGTTACTGCTGCTGCAGGCGGTCAGTCAATCACAGTTACATCAGACCCAATCAAGTACGTTTATAAGGTTGGCGAGGGCTACGGCTTCCGTGTAATTCTTAAGAATGTTCCTGATAACGCTGATATTACTGTTGTTCCATCTGTTACAACAGACGGTACAGCATACAATGTTGAGACAGTTAGCTTCAACGTTTCAGAAGCTGCTGCACAATAAAAATGATTTCGAGTCAATATGAAAAACCGCAGCTCAATATAATTGAATTTGAGCTTGAAGACGTGCTTACGTCTTCCGCAGTCGTTCATACAACCTCTGCACCTACTACTCTTCCCGGTACTACTTCTTCAAGTGGTATTCAGGTGGGTAACCAAGGCGGGGGAAGTATAATTATAGACTTCGGCGACTTTTTCAAGTAAATTAAATATTTTACTATTCTGAAAGGAGTATTTTTTATAATGGAAAAATACACAACCCCAGAGCTCGAGATCATGGAATTCGAGCTCGAAGATGTACTCACAATTTCTTTCTGGGATGGCGACATCTACGAAGGCTGGTATTAATTAACCTCGGTTAATAGCCGATTACCAATTCAGTACTGCCCTGTGTGGCAGGGCAGTACTGTGAGATACGTCTTATAGACAAACTTATCAACCCGGGGGCACTAAAACCCTCGGGTTGTGTAGTGTTAAGCGCTTGTATTTAATTATGTACATAGTTTATGTGTGTATAATTAAGTGTGAGGGAATTAGCGAAGCCTTTTCATCCCTGTTTTGCAAAGCAAAATAGGGAGGGGGACCACGCAAAGCGTGGTGGTGGGTAGTTCTCTGCCCTCCATACTTCAGTTGGAGAGAATAACATGAAAAATCCTGATATTACTCATCAGCTTGTGGATAGAGCAAGAAAAATGAGAAAAGAGGCTACCGAAGAAGAGGGAAAGCTGTGGCATTTATATTTATCTAAATTTAAACCTCGATTCGTAAGACAGAAGATTATCGGTAGTTATATAGTTGACTTTTACTGTCCTAAATTAAAATTGATTATAGAAATAGACGGGGAACAGCATTATTTAGAAGAAAATCAAGAATACGAAAAACGAAGAGAAGATTTTTTATTGAATAAAGGATATAAACTTATTAGGTTTTATAATAGTGATATAAACAAATCGTTAGGCGATACAGAATTAACAATATATCAAACTTGTGTTGATAGGGCGAAAGAGTTGGAGTTGGATATAGAGATAGGGTAAAACTTTTACTGATGTGAAAAGGCGAGAGAACTACCCACCACCATTGCCTACGGCAACGGTCCCCCTCCCTATACGCCTATGGCGTACAGGGATGAAAAAATTGTTTTCTTATACCGAAGGTGAGAAGGAAGAGAACTACCCACCACCATTGCCTACGGCAACGGTCCCCCTCCCTATACAGCAAAGCTGAACAGGGATGAAAAGCGTTGCTATATTTAATTTTTACAGAAAGGATTGATTGCTTGAAGCTCAAAATTACTGACCTTATTGTTGAAATTGATATCAAGGGTAAGCTTCTTGAAAGCAGAATTGCTCCGTATATCTACCAAGGTGACAGAGAGCCGGATATTATTTCTATTGTATCTGAACAGTTTTATAGAGATAGAAATGAAGAACACAAGCATCTTTCCTTTGATGAGTGCGAGTACCTTTATAGTGGCTCTTTTTTTTATGAACAGCTTGCATTGTATAACGGGCTTATGCTTCACTCCTCCTGTGTGGAGTACAAGGGTAAAGCATATCTTTTTTCTGCACCAAGTGGCACAGGTAAATCCACCCATACTCACTTGTGGCTCAAATATTTGCCCGATTGCAGAATAATAAATGACGATAAGCCTGCCATAAGAATTATAGATGGTGTGGCGTATGCTTATGGTACACCTTGGAGTGGAAAAACCGATGAAAACATCAACGAGGGTGTGCCTATCGGTGGAATCTGCTTCCTGGGTAGAGGCGAAAATAAAATAAAGCGAATACCCGGCATTGTTGCACTTAAGCTCTTTATGGAGCAGACCGTAAGACCTGCCGACAAGGAGCTTATGAATAAAATGCTGGAGACTCTTAATATAATTCTTACAAACGTACCTATCTATCAGATGACCTGCGATATGTCTGAGGATGCGGTAAAAACTGCAGTTGAGGGTATGGTCGAGCAATAAATTGCTCAACTAAGTTTGCCTTTCGGCAAGTGAAGTTCACTAAAGTGAGTGAAGTTACTTCGTAGTGAAGTTTGTTTCGCAAGTGATATTGGCAAACTTAACTTCACTTTACGCCGAAGGTGTAAAACTTCACTGTGATTTATCACAACTTCACTTTTGGTTTAACAAAAACTTCACTACAACTCAGTTATTGAACTGTTGAACTAAAGTATGTGAAAAAACTTATAAAATGATTTTAAGGTGATTGATATGGCTAAAAGAGAAAAGAAAAACGGTAAGGGCAAGAAGCTTGCTATTGCAATTCTTTGCATATTGCTTGCATTGATTATCGGCTTATTTGCTGTGGGCTTTTCTTATTGGAACAAGCTCAAACAGGCTCCACCACCGGTGGAGGATACTCTTACCTATGACTTTGATGATGAAACCTTACCATCAGAGCTTGAGGAGGACCCTATCTTCGATACTATTTACGAGGGCGATGCCTCCGATTACAAAACACGAGTTAAAAGCTGGGTTACCAATAACGGTGATATTATGTACAGCAAGGACGTTATTAACGTGCTTTGTGTTGGTGTTGATACCCGTAATAAAAATACAGTTTCAGGTCTTACCGACTCAATGATTATTGTTTCAGTTAACCAGAAGCTGGGTACAATCACCTTTACCTCTATAATGCGAGACAGCTATGCTTACCTTGAAAATCCAAATGGTGGTGGCGTGTTTAATAAAATTAACTCTGCCTTCCCGTTCTACGGAATAGAGAGCCTTATGGATACTATTGAATCTCATTTTAAAATCAGATTAGACGGCTATGCTATGATTAACTTTGCGTTATTTAAGGCTGTAATTGATAAATTCGATGGTGTTACAGTTTCCGTTGACGAAAAAACTGCAAGTTACCTTAACAGGAACTATGACTTTAATATACAATCAGGTTCTGCAGTAACACTTAACGGTGATGAGGCTCTTGCTTACTGCCGTAGCCGTAAATGCTATAACGATGGTGACGTAACACGTACAGCCAACCAGCGCAGGGTGCTTCTGGGCCTCCTCAACAATGCTACAAGAATTAAGGCATCTGAGGTTACTGACTACGTTGCTACAATCATGCCTTACCTTGAATCAAGCTACTCTGAAGCAGAGGCTATTTCACTTGGCACAAGGGCTATTGTAAGTGGTTGGGCTGACTACAAGGTTTTTCAGCTTGTATTACCCGATGAGGCATCTCGTACTGCTCACTCAGGCTCTGTTTGGTATTGGGAGGTAGATTATCCTCTTGCTGCACAGACTCTCCAATATGCTATTTACGGCACAACCAATATTACTCTTAATGATGACAGAGGTAATAATTTGGAAACAACAGAGGCTTCCACAGAGGCAATTACTACAGAGGCAGCGACAACAGCCTCGGCAGAATAATATACGAAAAAATTTTGAAGGGCAGGTGAGTGTGTGGTTATTTACCCCGAATCCTTTAGCGTAAAACCAAATACAGAAGCAACTGTGGGGTTGAGAAATCTTTTTAAAACCACAGCTCAATCTGCTATTAATAAAAACCTTACTCTTATGAGAGGTAACTACGTTTTCTGCAGCAAAAATGCAGAAAGCAGAGTGTTGCATATTTCAAATACTATGGCACAGGAGGAGTATCCGAAGGGCACTACTCCTAATATGCACAAGACTGCCATTGTTATTGAAAATATAAAAAATATGGATATTGATTGCAGCGACTCTACGTTTATTATGGATGGCAAAATGACACACATCTATATAAACAACTGCGAGAATATTAAAATAAAAAATCTTAATATCCATACCGCTTATCCGAATGTGCATAAAATTACAATTACAAAGGCTTCGCCATTTTACATCACCTTTGAGGTGGACTCACAAAGTAAATTTATAGAGGAAAATGGTACCTTCTATTGGGTTGGCACGGATTATAAGCTTGGTTTTACAGATACTAAAAAAGGTGGCTCACATACACCCACGGCGAAAAAAGAGAATCTTTTCCATATTAAGAGAAATACAGGCCACCCACTATTTGGTGTGGCAAGCCTTAAGCAGATTTCAGAGCGTACCTTTAATGCTCGCTACATTGTGCCAAAGGATTTTGAGGAGGGGCAGGTTTTTTATATTTACCCCAATCAACGTGATGAAGTTGGTATATTTATAGAAAACTCGAAAAATATTCACCTTTCAGGCATCAGGCAGACCTTTAACAACTCTATGGCGCTTGTGGCACAAAATAGCGAAAACCTTACCCTTGAAGCTCTTGACTTTTCACCTAATGCCGGTGCCGAGGTTGATTTTTGCTCCTTCTGTGATTTCCTGCACTTTAGTATGTGCAGAGGTAAAATTAAGGTTGCCGATTCAAATTTCGATTCCACAGGTAGTGGTGTTTGCAGACTTCACGGCTTGAATTTTAAAATTACCGAAATCAACAAGGATAAAATGACTGTTAAATTCCCTAACCCAAGGTGCTACGGCTTCGACTGTCTTAAAGAGGGGGATATAATTGCCTTCATTGACCCTAAAACTCTTTTAGAGGTGGGCAGAACAAAGCTTTTACACGCTACGCTCAGGGACGAATACTACTATGACCTTGTGCTTACAACCTACGACCCACCTATAGGCGCAGGTGGTTTTATTGAGTGTATACCTGCAAACCCCGATTTTGAGTTTTCAAATAATACGATAAATCGTGTTGCTCAGAATGGTGTGCTATGTAGCACCAGAGGTAAAATCCGTATAGAAAACAATAGATTCCTCAATACAGGGGAGGGTGGCGTGCTTGTAGCAAACGACACCACAGAGGAGTTTATAGGTGGCTGTATTTGCGATATGGTGGTAAGCGGAAATGCATTTATGAACTGCGAAAACAGCGCAATTGCAATCAAGCCCGATGCCAGAAAGCATACAGACCAGCTTCATAAGAATATTTGTATAGAAAATAATCTTTTCGTTTTAAATAATATACACGCTTTTGAAGCTCTTTCCTGTACAAACGTTGTTTTGAAAAATAACGTTTATAAAGGAAAAGCGCTGAATGGTAAGTGGATTGTTTCCAAAAACACAGAGGAAATAGTTGCTGACTGCCCTAAATAAAAAAGGATTTCCTGTTGGAAATCCTTTTTAAAATTACTTTGTTTTCATTTCGAATGACTGGCAACAGGTTGAATCAACTGTTTTTGGGTCACAATCGCAACCACCAACCTTAATGGCGTTCTTGGTGCAATAGTTTTCACTTGGACAGTGATACTTGCAGTTTTCAACTGTACAGCCAATGCTGTTGTTAAGTCAGATCGTAGCCATGTCGTTC
>JAZSJL010000357.1:0-1812 GCA_045534355.1 Acutalibacteraceae bacterium | reverse complement strand
AACAAGCTTTATTCCACAGTACATACGACCGGTCATCTCCAAAGCCTTGTTGCCCGTTTCAAGCCGCGATTGAGTTTCAGGCTCAAGGGCTATTGCTGCAGGCTCACACAACACAACACCCTTGCCCTCTACTGGGTGCGTAATATTGCCTGTGCCTATATCAAGACCGATTTTTAGGCCTACCATTGCTACACCTCTTTTCAATACACATTATTTATCATTTTATTATACACCCATACACCTATTTTGTAAATAGAAATGTGTAATAAATGTATTGTGATAAACTGTTTACAAACCAACTCTTTTATAGTACAATTTATAGTACAATAGAACTCACAAATGAGGAGAGGTTTATATGGCAGGAGTAAAAAATTCCAAGCTTAAGCTTTTGTATTTAGCAGAAATTTTTGAAAAGAAAACTGACGAAAACCACTACATAACAGCAACTCAGCTCTGCGATGAATTGCAGAAATCAGGTATAGCAGCAGAAAGAAAATCCATATACAAGGACATTGAAATTTTGCGAGAGTACGGCTACGACATTATTCACGAGGGCTCACGAAATACAGGTGGCTATTTCCTTGGTGCAAGAAAATTTGAGCTTGCAGAAATACGACTTTTATCTGACGCTGTGCAGGCAGCAAACTTTATTTCGCAGAAAAAAACAAATCAGCTTCTCGAAAAAATTGAAAGCTTTGCAAGCGAAAAGCAGGCAAAGGTTTTACATTCACAGGTTTACGTTGACAACAGACCCAAGTGCAAAAATGAAGAAATCTTTTACACCATAAGCCTTTTAGACGAAGCGATTACTCAAGGTGTGAAGGCTACCTTTACCTACACAAGACGTAAAATTACAGAGGAATTTAAAACTGCTACAGAGGATAAAACCTTTACTGTAAGCCCCTATGCTCTTATATGGTCAGAGGACCACTACTATGTTGTGTGCAACAACGAAAAATATAATAATCTTATGCATTTAAGGATTGACAGAATAAAGCACCTTGCACTCACCAAAGAGAAGGCAAGGCACTTCTCGGAGGTTTCAGAGTACAGAAACAGCTTTGATTCTGCTGACTATGCATCTAAATTATTTAATATGTACAGTGGCGAACAAAAGCCCGTGGAGCTTATTTGTCAGAACGATTTGCTTGAAACAATGCTTGACCGTTTTGGTGAAAGGGTTAAGGTGCAAAAAGTAGATAACGACCACTTCCTGCTACGCACAAACGCCGCCGTGAGTGATGGTCTTGCTGCGTGGGTGCTTCAGTTTGGTGGCAGGGTTACCGTTAAAATGCCAAATGACCTTATTTACTCCGTTAAACAAAAGGCAGAGGAAATACTTAAGAAATATGAGTAAATGAATAATCAGGTGTGGTTCTTTGGTAACCACACCTGATTTTTAAACTTTAAATAAATTAATATTGTAATTTTAGACACTTAAGGTTGTAGGACATGGATTCAATCACAAAACTATCCCTCGCATCAATTTCTCAGTATAAGATAAAAGCATTTGTTTGCGTTTGCCTTCCTTCGAAGGAAGGTGGCACGAAAAATTTTGATTTTTCGTGCCGGAAGGTTCTTTGTTGCGTAGCAACATTTTCACCAAAGGTGAAAATACATTTTTGTACCACCCACCGTTCCGACCAAGAAAAAATAAAGGATAGTACATCGCACGGAATATACTATCCCTTAATGTTTAGTTTCTTGAGGAACGGTCCCCCCTCCTATGAACCTTCGGTTCACAAGAGGGTCAGGCTATCACTTTTATTTTAGTGAAGGGTAGAGGTAAGAGAACTACCCACCACCACGCCA
>JAZSJL010000106.1:0-2740 GCA_045534355.1 Acutalibacteraceae bacterium | reverse complement strand
TGTAATACCATACTGCCCCTTCCAAAGCTGTACCATCCATTCCTTGCCCTCGTACTCGAACTCAACACGCTTTGTATCAAATATCATACCTGCAATTGGTGCTGCCATATCAAAGCCAACGTTGTAGCCGAAGTATCTCTGCCAAGGGTAGAGAGGAGTATAGTAAATGCCTTGAGTATCATCATATGCAAAGCCGGCAGTTGTGAGTATCTTACTTGCTGTATTGGGGTCGCTTGCAAAAAGAAGGTCCTGAATATCCTTAACCGGCTCTTCCTTGATTCCTATATTTGGCTTCTGTGTCGTCGTAGGAGCATTTGTTTCAGGTGACGCAACTGTTGTTTCAGGTGCCTGAGTAGTGCTTGTTGTTTCAGGAGCTTTGGTTGTGCTGGGTACGGGAGCCTGTGTGGATGGTATAATCTGCTGGTTGACTGTTAAGTTTTCGGTGTAATCAGCAATAGGGGAGTTGGTTGTATTCTCACCCATATCAATATCAACACTGTTCGTATCCTTTGTGATAAGTGACCTTGTGAATTCTGCAAGTCCACAACCGGAGAAGCAGATGATTATTGCAAGTAATGTTGCAACAACAGACGAAATCTTTACAAATTTTTTCATTATAATATCCTTCCTTGTCTAACGACGTTTTTACATATTTATAATAATATATCATATTTTTTTGCAAATGTCATTAATTTTCGGTGAATTTAATTTACATTGACAAATCTTATTATAAAAGTATATAATTCACAATATAAGAAATATATTTATCAGGTGATTTTATGTACCAAAAGCTTAAAGAAATAGTTTGTAAAGCTAATATCCGGCTTCACGCTCACGGCCTTGCCCCGTTTACCTGGGGCAATGTTTCTCAGGTGGATAGAGAAGCAGGTGTTTTTGCAATTAAACCATCGGGAGTTTCTTATAGTGAGCTTACTCCCGAAAAAATAGTTGTTGTTTCTATAGATGATGGTAGCGTTGTAGAGGGTGATTATAATCCATCCTCAGATACACCTACGCATTACATTCTTTATAAAGAAATTACTGACCTGGGTGCAGTTGTTCATACCCACTCCGTAAATGCTTCTGCTTTTGCACAGGCAGCCAGAGATATTCCTGTATATGGCACCACACACGCAGATTTTTCATATACAGCAGTACCTTGTGCCAGAGCGTTGACCGAGGAAGAGGTTAAGTCAGAATATGAGCTTAATACAGGCAAGGTTATTATTTCTCATTTCAAAGAAAATGGTTTTGACGTTCAATCTACTCCTGCTGTGCTTGTTCGTTCACACGCTCCGTTTGTGTTCGGTAAAAGCGCAAGCGACGCTGTTCACAATGCTGCTGTACTTGAAATTGTTGCTGAAATGGCAATGAAAACAGAAGCACTTAACGGTGTTGTTGAACCTATTGATAAATATCTTTCAGATAAACATTATTTCAGAAAACACGGTAAGGATGCCTATTACGGGCAAAAGTAATTGATATGGCAGAGTTTACACATTTGCATCTTCATACTGAATACAGCCTTCTCGATGGTGCTTGTCGCATTGGGGAGCTTGTTTCCTATGCCAAAAATTCGGGGTTTAAGAGTCTTGCTATTACAGACCACGGTGTGCTGTATGGTGCAGTTGCCTTTTATAAAGCCTGTAAGGCAGAGGGCATAAAGCCTATTATTGGCTGCGAGGTGTACGTTGCACCCAGAAGTCGATTCGATAAGGTGCACAATGTGGATAGCCAACGTTACCACCTTATACTGCTTTGCAAAAACGAAACAGGCTACAAGAATCTTATTAAGCTTGTTTCAAGTGCATGGGTAGATGGCTTCTACACAAAGCCAAGGGTAGACAGAGAGATACTTGAAAAGCATCACGAGGGCTTGATTGCTCTTTCGGGTTGCCTTTTCGGTGAGGTTGCGCAAAAGATTTCTCAAAGAGATTTTGAGGGCGCAACCGAAACTGCCTGCTGGTACAGAGATACCTTCGGTGAGGGTAACTACTACCTTGAGGTACAGAACCACGGAATGGTAGAGGAGCAGGTTGTCCTTGATGGTGTTGTTGATATCAGCAGACAGCATAATATTCCTATTGTTGCTACAAATGATGTTCACTATATAAGGCGTGAGGATTCTGAAATACAGAACGTTCTTATCGCTATTCAGACCAACAAGGTTGTTGGAGAAAGCAATGCCCTTGCTTTTGAAAACGATGAGTTTTATTTAAAAAACGCCGATGAGATGTCTGTAGCCTTTGCTGATTACCCCCAGGCTATAGAAAACACACAGGTTATTGCAGAGCAATGTAACTTTGATTTTGAGTTTGGTGTTACTAAGCTCCCGCTTTTTGATATTCCACAGGATGACCACGAAGCATACCTTAAGGCAGAATGCGAAACGGGACTTAAGGCGCTTAAGGGTGAAATATCGCCCGAATATGCACAAAGGCTTGAGTATGAGCTCTCTGTTATCAGTCAGATGGGCTTCAATGATTATTTCCTTATAGTTGCAGATTTTATTCGCTTTGCAAAGGATAATGGTATACCTGTTGGTCCCGGTAGAGGCTCAGCAGCAGGTAGCCTGTGTGCCTATGCTTTAGGCATTACAGGTATTGACCCTATAGAGCACAGGCTCCTTTTTGAGCGCTTTCTTAATCCTGAAAGAGTCAGTATGCCTGACTTTGACGTGGATTTTTGTTATGAGCGCAGAGAAGAAGTGATTGATTACGTTATCAACAAATATGGAGCT
>JAZSJL010000365.1:0-1809 GCA_045534355.1 Acutalibacteraceae bacterium | reverse complement strand
CACAGCTTAAAAATAAGCTTGGTGAAAAGGGTGTGCTTGTTTCAAACGAAATAATATCCTCACGCTGTAAAATCCTTACAGGCAATATAGAGAGGTTAGGTTTTGATAACACAGTAACAACCTGTATGGATACAAAAAAGCTTGCCTCTGTTTTTTCGGGGTGCTTCGATTTAATTATGTGCGATGCACCTTGCTCCGGTGAGGGTATGTTCAGGAAAGAAGAAATTGCCGTTTCCGAGTGGAGCGAGGGCAATGTTAAAATGTGTGCTCAAAGGCAGGCAGAAATACTTGAAAACGCAGTTAAGCTTGTTAAAAACGGTGGCTATATTATATATGCAACCTGTACCTTTTCTCTGGAAGAAAACGAAATGCTTATAGATTCATTTCTGCAGAAGCACCCTGAGTTTGAGCTTGTAAAGCCAACACAAAGGGTAGTGGAAAACACAGCAGACGGCATAAGCTTCAATGGCTGTAAATGTGAAAATATAGCTTACACAAGAAGGTGCTACCCTCACAGGACAAGGGGAGAGGGGCAGTTTGCTGCTGTGCTTCATAACACACTTACCCCTTCTTTTGGCAGCAAAGCACCTGTAAAGCAACAAAAAATTGACAGCACAGTATATTCATTTCTTGATGACGTGCTTGTTTCCTACGATAAATCAAACGTGCTTCTTTACAATGGTAACCCTGTTTACTTTACTCCTGATTTCCCTGTTAAGGACGGAGTAGCCTTTTCCTGTGGAGTTACTATAGGGGAGTTAAAGAAGAATTATATTTTGCCACACCACCAGTTCTTTATGGCGATGGGGCATTGCTTTAAAAGAAAAATCGAGCTTTCACTTGATGATGAAAGACTAAAAAAATATCTTCACGGCGAGGAAATATCTGTTGATTGTGAAAACGGCTGGGCTGTTGTAACAACACAGGGCTGTACCCTCGGTGGTGTAAAGGTTGTAAACGGCACAGCCAAAAACCACTATCCAAAAGGCTTAAGGAGTAAAATATGATTTCAGGCGATTTTAAAAAGACAAAGCTTGCGTGCAGCTTTGCGTATTTGTCTACATCCTCAGTATTCAGTTTACCACCAATGCTGTTTATGACCTTTCACAGTATGTATGGTATATCCTTTACAATGTTGGGTACGTTGGTGTTAATAAATTTTTGCACACAGCTTTTAATAGATTTAATTTTCAGTTTCTTTTCAAAGTATTTTAATATTAAAAAAACAGTACGGGCAATGCCGATTATAACCACAATAGGTATGCTCATTTATGCACTTTCACCATTTGTTTTTAAAAACAATGTTTATATCGGACTCGTTGTAGGTACAGTTATATTCTCTGTTTCTGCAGGCTTGGGCGAGGTGCTTTTAAGCCCCGTTGTGGCTGCTATACCCGGCTCTACGGATAAGGATATGAGCTTTCTTCACTCCCTGTATGCATGGGGTGTTATGAGCGTTGTGGGTATAAGTACACTGTTTTTCTCCATATTCGGTAAAGAAAATTGGATGTATCTCACTCTTTTCTGGGCTGCATTTCCACTTGTTTCGTGCACAGCCTTTTGCCTTGCACCATTCCCTCAAATGGACATATCCCATAACGATAACAAGGCCTCGCAAAAGGGCAGAGGTATGGGTATGCTCCTTTGCGTAGGGTGCATTTTCTTTGGTAGTGCTGCAGAAAATTCAATGACAAACTGGATTTCAAGCTATATGGAAAGTGCATTGCAAATCCCGAAGGCAGTAGGTGATGTTGTAGGTATGGCAGTTTTTGCCGTGCTTCTCGGCTCGGGCAGAGTGTTGTATTCAAA
>JAZSJL010000375.1:0-2102 GCA_045534355.1 Acutalibacteraceae bacterium | reverse complement strand
GGAGACCCCGGAGCGTTTATGGACAGATCTATCCTTGAGGGTGACCCCCACGCAGTTATTGAGGCTATGGCTATAGCGGCATACGCAATAGGTGCTAACGAAGGTTATGTATACGTTCGTGCAGAGTATCCAATCGCTGTTGAGCGTTTGCAGAAGGCTATTGATGATGCTCGTGAGTATGGTCTTCTCGGTAAGAATATCTTCGGTTCAGGCTTTGATTTTGACTTATTCATCCGTCTTGGTGCAGGTGCTTTCGTTTGTGGTGAGGAAACAGCTCTTATGACCTCTATCGAGGGTAACAGAGGTGAGCCACGTCCACGTCCACCATACCCGGCAGTTAAGGGTCTCTTTGGTAAGCCAACTACAGAAAACAACGTTGAGACCTTTGCAAATATTCCACAGATTATTCTCCATGGCGCTGAATTCTTCAACTCTATGGGTACAGCTACAAGTAAGGGTACAAAGGTATTCGCACTTGGTGGTAAGATTAACAACACAGGTCTTGTTGAGGTTCCGATGGGTACTACACTCCGTGAAATCATCGAAGACATCGGTGGTGGTATTCCAAACGGCAAGAAGTTCAAGGCAGCTCAGACAGGTGGTCCTTCCGGTGGATGCCTTCCTGCAGATCTTCTCGATATCGAAATCGACTACGACAACCTTGTAGCTAAAGGTGCTATGATGGGTTCAGGTGGTCTTATCGTTATGGACGAGGATGACTGTATGGTTGATATTGCTAAGTTCTTCCTTAAGTTTACAGTTGATGAATCCTGTGGTAAATGTACACCTTGCCGTGTAGGTACAAGAAGACTTCTTGAAATCCTTGAAAAGATTACAAGTGGTAAGGGTACAATGGAGGATCTTGATAGAATGGAGAGCCTTTGCAACTATATTAAGGAAAACTCTCTTTGTGGTCTTGGTCAGACAGCTCCAAACCCGGTTCTTTCTACATATCAGCGCTTTAAAGATGAGTATATTGCTCACGTTGTTGATAAGAAATGTCCTGCAGGCGTATGTAAGGATCTTCTCACATTCTCAATTGATGCAGACAAGTGTATCGGTTGTGGTATCTGTGCAAAGAACTGTCCTGTTGATGCAATCACAAGAACAGATTACATTGCTCCGGGTCATAAGCTCGCTTCCTTTGCAATTGATGCAGATAAGTGCGTTAAGTGTGGAGTATGTATGGGCAACTGTAAGTTTAAGGCTATAAACAAATAAGGAGGAACTAAATCATGGTAAATATTAAAATTAACGGCTTTGATTATCAGGTTCCTGCCGGTTCCACAATTCTCGAAGCTGCTCATTCAGTAGGTATCGAAATTCCTACACTTTGCTATCTTAAAGAAATCAACGCTATCGGCGCTTGCCGTATTTGCGTTGTTGAGGTTAAGGGTGCTCGTGGTCTTGTTGCTGCTTGTGTTTTCCCTGTAAACGAGGGTATGGAGATTTTCACAAATACTCCAAAGGTTATAAATGCAAGAAAAACAACTCTTGAGCTCATCCTTTCAACACATAAAAAGGAATGTCTCTCTTGCGTAAGAAGTGGTAACTGCGAGCTTCAGAAGCTTTGCAAGGACTACGGCATTGAGGATGAAAATGCTTTCGCAGGTGAGTTTATCAACTATCCTATCGATGCAAGTGCATCACATATGTATCGTGACAACGAAAAGTGTATCCTTTGCCGTCGTTGTGTTGCTGTATGTGATAAAATTCAGGGTGTTTCCGTTATCGGTGCAAATGCTCGAGGCTTTGATACACACATCGGCTCAGCTTTCGAATATAAGCTTGGCGACGTAGCTTGTGTATCCTGTGGTCAGTGTATCACAGCTTGTCCTACAGGTGCTCTTTCAGAAAGAGACGATACACAGAAGGTTCTCAACGCTATCAACGACCCGGATAAGCACGTTATCGTTCAGACAGCTCCTGCTGTTCGTGTTGGTCTTGGTGAAGAATTCGGCTACGATATGGGCACAGTTGTAACAGGCAAAATGGTTGCAGCTCTTAAGATGCTCGGCTTCGATGGCGTATTCGATACAAACTTTGCAGCTGACCTTACAATTATGGAAGAGGGTACAGAGTTCCGTGACAGATTCAATAAG
>JAZSJL010000175.1:0-3004 GCA_045534355.1 Acutalibacteraceae bacterium | reverse complement strand
ATCCTCTGTGGTGTGGTGACCATCTACCTCAATATCACCATCACATTTAACAGTAAGGTCGAATCTTCCGTGCTTTGCAAAAAGCACAAGCATATGGTCAAGGAAGCCTATTTTTGTAGAAATATCGTGTCTGCCTATACCGTCAAGATCTATTTTAACGTAAACGTCGGTTTCGGCTGGTGTTCTTTTAATTTCAGCAACACGCATTCAGTTGCCCTCCAATATATCTTTTATTGTTTTTACAAGAATCTCCATTTGCTCCTGTGTGCCAATAGTGATTCTGTTGAAATTCTTTATTCTTTCGCTTGTGAAATGACGAACGAGAATACCTTTCTCTTTAAGCTTTAAGTAAAGCTCGCCACCATCTATAGCATCACTTTTCGCAAAAATGAAGTTTGCCTTTGATGAAAGCACCTCAAAGCCCAATTTCTTAAGTTCTGCCTCGGTGTACTGACGGGAGCTGATAATTTTTTTGCAATTATCATCGTAGTAGCTTTGTGTATCAATAGTTTTTTCACCTGCAACGAGAGTGAGCCTGTTGATATTATACGGATTTGTTGAGTAACGAAGCTTGTGTAAATCGTTTATTATCTCCTCGCTACCGATTGCAAAGCCTAACCTTGCGCCTGCCATTGAGCGTGACTTTGAATAGGTTTGCACAACGAGAAGGTTATTGTATTTATTTACAAGGCTTACTGCACTTTCGGCACCGAAATCCACGTAAGCTTCGTCTATAACAACTACGTTTTCTTTATTTGTGCTGACAATTCGCTCAACCTCATCTATGGTGAGTGCTATACCTGTAGGTGCATTGGGATTTGCAATAAACACAATACCATCTACACCACAGAATTTTGGGAGGTCTATGGTGAAATCCTCCTTAAGAGGAATTTCTGTATAGTCTGATAAATGAAGGTTTGCAAACACGCTGTAGAAGCCATAGGTAATATCGGCAAAGTAGGATTTTCTGCCGTTGGCTCCGTATGCCATAAATGCAAAGTTCAATATATCATCTGACCCGTTTGCAAGGAAAACCTGCGAGGTGCTTACTCCGTAGTAGTCTGCAAGCTTTTTAGTGAGCACCCTGCCGTCAGGGTCAGGGTAAAGCCTTAAAAGCTCTGTTTGACTACCATTGATTGCCTCAACAACTGCATCACTTGGTGGATACGGTGATTCATTTGTATTAAGCTTTATATATTTTTTATCCTGTGGCTGTTCACCCGGAACGTATGCCGCAAGAGTGCTGTATCTCTCATCGAGGAACTTGCTCATTATTTTTATTTCTCCGTTCTTATGCTTACGCTTCTTGCGTGGGCATCGAGCCCCTCTTCGGTAGCAAAGCGTACTACCTTGTCACCAATTTCGCAAAGTGCTTCTCTGCTGAAATAGGAAAACTGTGTTTTCTTAACGAAATCATCTACAGACAAGGGGCTTGAAAACCTTGCCGTGCCACTTGTTGGTAAGGTGTGGTTTGGTCCTGCAAAGTAGTCGCCAAGTGCTTCGGGACAGTTTTTGCCAAGGAATACAGAGCCTGCATTTCTAACAAGACCAAGGTATTCAAATGGATTATCCACACAGATTTCAAGGTGCTCGGGAGCAAGAATATTTGAAACCTCCATAGCCTTTTTAAGAGAATCTGTGATAATGATTTTGCCGTTTGTATCAATAGATACCCTTGCAATTTCTGCCCTTGGGAGCTGTGGAATCTGCTTTTCTAATTCCTCACTTACCTTTGCTGCAAATTCGGTGCTGTCTGTAATAAGAACGGCTGTTGCCATTTTATCGTGCTCTGCCTGGGAAAGAAGGTCAGCAGCAATATGTGCAGGGTTATTTGTGCCATCGGCAACAACAAGAATTTCGCTTGGACCTGCAATCATATCAATATCCACAGTACCGAAGACCTGCTTCTTTGCCTCTGCAACGAAGGCGTTGCCGGGGCCTACGATTTTATCTACCTTTGGAATACTCTCGGTACCGTAGGCAAGGGCTGCAACTGCCTGTGCGCCACCAACCTTAAAGATTCTGTCTACCCCTGCAATTTTGGCAGCTGCAAGAATAACGGGCTTAATATACCCTGCCTTTGCAGGTGTTACCATAACGATTTCGCTACAGCCTGCAATTTTAGCAGGAACACAGTTCATTAAAACAGAGGAAGGATATGAGGCTGTACCTCCCGGTACGTAAAGACCGACCTTTTCAATCGGCATAACCTTCTGACCGATGATGACTCCATCCTTATCATTTATAACAAATGAGTTACGAACTTGCTTTGAATGGAAAGCAGTAATATTCTCCTTTGCTTCCTTTAAAATAGCAATAAGCTCTGCATCTACCTGTTCAAATGCTGCATCTATTTCTGCTCCGGTAACCTCAATAACATCATCTGTTGCACCGTCAAATTTCTTGCAGTACTCAACGATAGCTGCATCGCCATTTGCACGTACATTCTTTATAATATCGGTAACTATACCTTCAACATCTATAGTCTGTTCACTACGCTCTAAAATTTCATCGATTGAAATTTCGGCGCTGTTGTATATTTTAATCATTTTATTCCTCCACAATTGATGCAAGTGAATCTCTGAGCCTGTCAATCATTGCAGACTTAAACTTGTAGCCTGCCTTGTTTGCAATAAGCCTTGCGCTGATATTCACTATTGTTTCCTTTGGCTCAAGCCCGTTTTCGAGAAGCGTTGCACCTGTTTCAACAATATCAACAATAACATCGGAAAGACCTAAAATAGGTGCAATTTCGATTGAGCCGTTGAGCTTTATAATATCAATATCACGGCACTTGTCTGCATAGTAGCCCTTTGCGATATTGGGGAACTTTGTGGCAACACGGAGTGTGCTTGTGCCATCATCGCAGAATTCGTTTTTACCTGCTACACACATACGGCACTTGCCTATGTTCAAATCAAGAAGCTCGTAAACATCGGGTGAATACTCAAGCAAAATATCTTTACCTGCAACACCGATATCTGCTGCACCTCTTTCAACGTAG
>JAZSJL010000160.1:0-9887 GCA_045534355.1 Acutalibacteraceae bacterium | reverse complement strand
TAAGCGTTTCTGTTATCCGTAACTCATTTCGGTTTGCTAAAAAGGGCGTACCTGCAGACGAAAAAACCTTTAAGTTTTATGCTGTACTTGTTGTGCTACAGATATTTATAGGCACAATATCTGCAGTTGCCTTTAAGTGGGCATTGCCTGTTGCTCTTGCAGGTGCTTTAGGAACGGTATTACCTTTGATTTATCTGGTATTTGTTCAGGGCAACAACAGTAAGGTGGGCTACATAAAATCTTATTTACTCACTATTACATCTTTAGTTTTCTTTTTTAGTGTGGTCTTTTGCTTCCTTGAAGGCGAAAAGGTAGAAGCAGCAGAAAATACAACCCAGTTTATTTCTCTCGCTGTCATTTACGGCAGTAGCTGGATTTCAACACTCTTATCTATTGGCAGTGTATTTGTTTCATACAACCTTTTCCGAAAGAGGAACGGTATTTCAAAGCACTTTGGTGCAGTTGTAAAAAAGCCTGCCTTCAAAAAGAACAGAATAGCAAAGAGCATTATTTCTGTTGTGCTGGCAATGGTGATTTTATTCGGTGGATTGTATGCTGCGCCGGCTATTTTGCTTGATAGTATAATTTCTTCTGCTGCTACCTGGCCGGGAGAAGAGCCTACCGAGACAGAATATATGGATTATGAAGGAACTGATATACTTTTTGCAGAGGATGAGCAGCTCATAACCATAGAAAAGGATTTCTATAGCGTACAGATACCGGCTTATCTTGAGAAGAGAGAAGATGTTACATTCTCTGAAAGTTACATGAATCAAGAAAAACTCACCAGCTTTAACATAAGTAATATGTATACGGATTTTGCAGATGCTCTTTTCGGAGAGAGAGAAACCGAAAGAGAAAAGGAATATAACGAAAAGCTCAGAAACAGTGTTGCTGAGAGATATGGTTTTGTGCCTCAAAGCGATTATGAATATTTCAAGCTTATAAGATTGGTTTCTGAGGACACAATCAGCCCCTTTAACAGAGATCTGAGCACTATTGCTTCGATTTTAAAGAGTATGCAGCAAATGATGGGTGACGAAAAGGTTTACTTTTATGAGGATTCCGAAAAGTGTTTTTGTGTAAGAGCACAGTTCTTTGAACGGGATAATGGTGCTGTCTCATGTATTTACAACATAGATGGTAACGCAACAGGTGATTATGATAAATGTTTTTCGTTTACTGTTATGGTTGTAACAGAAGAAGCTTATTCGGAGCTGCCATTCCAGATTATGAACAGTATTGAGATGAAGTAGAGGATAAAATTCTATGATAACGTACAGCTACAAAGATAAGCCTATTGAGGTGCATGGTGTACCTTTGTACAGCGTCGGTCAGCAATCCTTCGTTTTTCATCTCAAAATCTGCTTTTCTGCCTGAACAAGAGCTTTTGGGCGAATAACTTTGGTTTGCCTTAATTGCGGAAAAACAGTAATTTTAAATTTCGGAACTTCGGTGAGATTATATCTCCAGGATGAATTAAGTTAGAAGAAAAAAGTAGTGGTCCGTTTGCCTTCCTTCGAAGGAAGGCAAACGTACAGATAGCTTTTTCTTTGCTCTCTACTTCACAAGAAAGGTGAGCTATGGCATAACTTAAAATTACTCATATTTGGAGTTGATTATATGATTAAATCAGAGCTTGAAAAAAGAAACGTTCCACCTCTTAAATCAAGAGAGGAAATGTTGAATATTCTCCTCAAGGAGGAATACGGCACTATGCCACCGTTACCCGAAAGCATAGAGTTCCATACAGAGGAGGGTGTTATTCCCAACTTCTGTGCAGGTAAGGCGTACTGCTGTCGAGTTGTGGCTCATTGTGTTGTAAACGGTAAGGAGTTTTCATTTCCTTTTCTTGCAACACTCCCTGCGAAGGGTGAAAAGCATCCGTTTTTTGTGCATATGAATTTCAGACCCGATAACCCCGACAGATATATGCCCACCGAGGAGCTTATAGACAACGGCTTTGCAGTATTCTCCGTTTACTATGAGGATGTTACAAGTGATGACGGTGACTTTACAAACGGACTTGCAGGTATCCTTTTCCCCGACGGAAAAAGGGGCGCAGAGGATTCCGGCAAAATTGCAATGTGGGCTTGGGCAAACCAACGTGTGCTGGACTATGCACAGCTTTTAGGTGATAAGCTTGATATGTCACGCTCTGTTGTGTGTGGTCATTCAAGGCTCGGCAAAACGGCTCTTTTATCTGCAGCAACAGATGAACGCTTCGCTTTTGCTTACTCCAACGATGCAGGGTGCTCGGGCGATGCCCTTGCAAGAGGCACAACGGGTGAAACTGTTAAGCAGATTTGCGACAGATTCCCGTTTTGGTTCTGCGAAAATTACAAAAAATATGCAGATAATGAGGAGTCAATGCAATTTGACCAGCATTACCTGATTGCTTGCGTTGCTCCACGCTATGTGCACCTTGGCAGCGCTTCTGATGACTGGTGGGCAGACCCTAATTCACAATACCTTTCCTGTGTTGCTGCAGGTTTCGCCTTTGAAAATGGCTTTGTATATGATCATAGCCGTTACCCTGAAACCGGCGACGAGTTTTTCGAGGGTGATGTAGGCTTTCACAAGAGGGCAGGGCTCCACTACTACAGTCGTGAGGATTGGCTCAAGAGTATTAAATTTATAAATTCCAAAACAAAACATACGGAGAAAACCTATGGCTAAAAAATTCCACCTTGTATGCAACGCTCACCTTGACCCCATTTGGCAATGGGAGTGGGAGGAGGGTGCTGCATCTGCGCTTTCAACCTTTAAATCTGCCTCTGATTTGTGCGAGGAATTCGACTACATATTCTGCCACAATGAGGTAACGCTTTATAAATATATTGAGGAATATGCTCCTGATTTGTTTGAGGATATAAAGAAGCATATCAAAAACGGCAAATGGAAAATTGTTGGTGGCTGGTATTTACAGCCTGACTGCAATATGCCCTGTGGCGAAAGCTTTGTAAGGCAGATTCAATTCGGCAGACGCTATTTCCGTGACAGATTCGGCGTAGACGTAAAAACAGCATACAACGTAGATGCCTTCGGTCATTCCGTAGGGCTTGTGCAGATTATGAAAAAATGTGGTCAGGATAACTGTGTTATTGTCCGTACAGGCGACGACCCTGTTGAGGACAGGCAGCTTATCTGGGAGGGACTCGACGGTAGCCGAATCAAGCTTGCTGCCCTTCGTGGCTACAACTCTCCACTTGGCAGAGCTACCGAAAAAATAAATAGAGTTATAGGTGAATCCCAGCACGAAACAGATTGCATTATGTGGGGTGTGGGTAACCACGGTGGTGGACCGTCACGCAAGGACTTAAGTGATATTGCAAGGCTTATTGAGGAAAGCGACGTTGAAGTTTGCCACTCCACACCTGATGCTTTTTTTGCAGAAATTGAGCCGACCTACGTACATAATAAATCCTTTAACATAAGTATGCCCGGTTGCTATACAAGTGTTTCAAAAATCAAGCAGAGCCACGCAGATTTTGAGGATACACTTTTTATGACCGAAAAGCTTTGCTCTGTTGCAGCCCTTCAAGGTCTTATAGAGTACCCCGAAAAGGAGCTTTGCCAAGCAACCGAGGATTTATTGACTGCACAGTTTCACGACGTTCTTCCCGGTTCAAGTATAAAAATCGGCGAAGAAAACGGCTTGATGATTCTTTCACACGGCAAAAATATTCTTAATAAGCTTCGTGCAAAAGCATATTTTGCCCTTACCTCAACCCAGCCAAGGGCAAAGGAAGGGGAGTTCCCTTTCCTTGTATTTAACCCTAACCCCTATGAATGGGAAACAGAGGTCGAGTGTGAGTTTATGCTTGCTGACCAAAACTGGAGTGAGGATATTGTTTCAACCTTCAAGGTGGTAGACGTAAACGGCAAAGAAATACCATCGCAATTTATTAAAGAAACAAGCAATTTCAGCCTGGACTGGCGCAAGAGAGTTGTTTTTAAGGCAAAGCTTGCTCCAATGGCAGTTTCAAGATTCTCCGTTTACGTTGATTTTGTGGAGAAAAAAGCAGAAGAAAAAAGAACTGTTAACGGCAATATCGTTTACAAAAATGATAATGTTTATATTGAAATAAGCACAAAAACAGGCCTTCTCACATCTTACAAAATAGATGATACGGAATACGTAGAGGGTAACGCCTTCTGCCTTTGCCAATATGACGACAATGCAGACCCCTGGGCAATGGGGGATTTCCAACGAGAAACACTTGGCACAAATAAGAAGTGCTTCTCCATTATGGAGAAGCCCGACGGTGTTTTCCGGGGAATGGAAAGTATTCAGATTATTGAGGACGGTGCTTTGCGCCTTTGTGCAGAAGCATTCTTCAAACTGGATAATTCAAGAGCAAGGGTAGAGTATATCATTCACAAGCAAACCGGTATACTTGACGTTAAAATTGATCTTTTTGCAGGTGAAATCAACAAGATGTACCGTGTTGCAATCCCTGTGAAATTACAAGGACAGTACAGAGGACAGACAGCCTTCGGCACACAGCCACTTTATATGAGTGGCAGGGAGTGTGTTGCACAGCGTTTCGTGTACGTTAAGGGTGAAAATAAGTGCCTTGCTTTATTCAATAAGGGTACCTACGGTTCAAAATTCCTTGACAGCACAATGGAAATGTCTCTTTTACGCACAGCAACCTATTGCACACACCCTATTGGTGATAGGCAGCTCCTTCCACTTGATCGCTACACTCAAAAAATAGACCTTGAGGAAAGAAGCTTCAGCTTCCGTCTTTGTGTTGCCCGGGAAGAGGAGCTTGAAAGACTTTCCCAGGAGTTTACAACTCCACCATATGCTCTCAACGTTTTCCCTATAGAAGCAAAGAAAAAGCCACTTGCCTTCTCAATAGATATAGAAAATAAAAATATTGCCCTCACAACGTTTAAGAAGGCAATAGGAAAAGATGAGTATATTTTAAGGCTATTGAACAATTCACAGGAAAACGTTCAGACTCGGTTAACCCTTAATGGTGAGAGCATAAGCCTTGACTTTAAGCCCTTTGAGGCAAAAACAATTATATTCCACGGTACTCTTACAGAGATAGAGGAAATGAGGATATAAAAAGAGTATAAAAAGCGAGTAACCCTTAACCGTTTATCTTCCGGTTAAGGGTTACTGTTCTATCTTAATATCTAACATCTTTTTATTTACCTCTCTTTCATTGATTGGGATACTTAGCTTTCTTTTCTACGAAGCTGTCAGTTTTTTAATTTATTATTTAGCTGACCTTCTTTATTTAAAGCCTTGCTTCCCGACTCTTTTTACCCTTGAGTCTTAGGTCTTTGTCAGAACATCGGGTCTCACCTATCCTTTATTTGTTTTGTTTTTTCAAGATTGGTTTTTTACCTGTACATTTCAACCACGCTTTCAAATTTTGTTTTAGTTTAGGTTTTTACCTGTACATTGGTCTCACCCTTTCTTCACCTATATAATACCACGGATTTAAAGGGAAATCTATTCCCAATGTTTCACAAACTTAAAAACTCCCAATTATTCAAAAGGGAGAAATTCATTTACTGCTCCAAAAACTTTGTGTTAAATTATTGACAATCTTTTTTGTGTGTGATATAGTGGATATGTTGGTTGTTAAAAATATACTGTAATTTGAGCGTTCTCGAAAGAGGACGTTTTCGTTTTTATATAGTGAAAATCGCAACTATTTACAGTAAAATGGTATTGCTATTGTTCTCGTTTTGGAATATAATGAAAGCAATAAAATGTGAGGTGATTAAATGCTTGCTTATATGACTGCAGGTGAAGCCGCCGAAAAATGGAATATTTCTCACAGACGAGTTATTACGCTCTGCCAGGAAAACCGAGTTCCTAATGCAGCGATATTAGGAAATATGTGGATAATTCCTAAAGATGCTACAAAGCCAGTTGATGGCAGAACAATCAGATACGACAAAAAAAATCCAACCAAACCATTTATAAAATGGGCTGGGGGAAAAGGACAGCTCCTTCCTACTATCAGAAAATTCTATCCTGCGGGTATGGGAACAACTATAACGAAATACATCGAACCTATGGTTGGTGCAGGTGCAGTATTGTTTGATATCTTAAATACTTACGAGATGGATGAGGTATATATCTGCGATACCAATATTCAATTAATGAATGTGTATAGTGTGGTTCGTGACAACGTCGATGGACTTATCGAATTGCTTCTTAAACTTGAATCCGGTCATTTATCTAAAAAAGATGAAGAAAGAAAAGAGTACTATTATCAACAAAGAGAAAAGTACAACGCAGAAATCCAAAAATCTGAATCTACTAATTCTTTATTAAGAGCAGCCTTATTCATATACCTTAACAAAACTTGCTTCAATGGATTATATAGAGTAAATCGAAAAGGTGCCTTCAATGTACCTATGGGTTCATATAAAAACCCAACAGTATGCGATATAGATAACTTAAGAAAGGCATCCGAACTCTTGCAAGAAGTTACTATATTGACTGGCGACTATACCTGCATTGCAGATAAATTGGATGAAACAACATTCATATACTTTGATCCACCGTACAGACCATTAACCAAAACTGCTGAATTCACCTCATATAACGCAGATGACTTTAATGATGAACATCAAACTAAGTTAGCTGAGTTTATTAAATCGATAAACAAAGCTAAAGTGATGGCAAGCAACTCTGATCCGAAGAATGTTGACGAAAACGATAACTTCTTTGATGACTTATATTCAGGATTAAATATAAATCGAGTATCTGCAAACAGAGCAATCAATAGTAATGGTAATAACCGAGGAAAAATAAGCGAACTGTTAATAACAAATTATTAAGGAGATAAATTTTATGTTAAGAGATTTTAATACATGGCTTAAGGGTTTTCGTGGTAGCATCGCTGACTATGGCTACTATGTTGATTTTGAAAAAGTGCATAGAAATGTTGATTTTGTAAAAGTTGAACTTAACATTTTGAATTCTCTTATTGGTTCAAAAAACATTGAAAATGATTTTGAAAATTTAATGAGAAAATATCCCGAAGTTTTAAAATGTATACCTTTGCTTTTAGCAGTAAGAGCTAACGAAATATACTGCCAAGACGAAAAAGGTGGTTGTTTATATCAATTTGATTTTGGAAAATATCCACCTAATAGTCATACCCATTATGAGAGATATAAATATTTTATGCGTGAAACCGGATTATTTGATTTATTAGAAAACCATATTGTAAACAATTTAGTTGACTATGTAACAGGTGTTGAAACAGGTCTTGATTCAAATGGTCGTAAAAATCGTGGCGGACACTTGATGGAAGCTCTAGTTGAAGGTTATATTGTAGGCGCCGGTTTTATAAAGAACAAAACCTATTTTAAGGAAATGAAAATCAAAGAAATAGAAAAGATGTTTGGTGTTGATTTATCAGCAATTTCTAATAAAGGAAAAACCGTTAAACGCTTTGATTTTGTGATTAAAGCTGAGCATACCATTTACGGCATAGAAACAAATTTCTATGCAAGTAGTGGTTCAAAGTTGAATGAAACAGCACGTAGCTATAAGCAAATTTCTCAAGAGGCTCAAAACATTGATGGATTTAAGTTTGTATGGTTTACCGATGGCAATGGTTGGGTAGATGCTCGAAACAACCTTGAAGAAACCTTTGATGTTATGGAACACATCTATAATATAAAAGATTTAGAAAATGGTATAATCAACGAGGTTTTCAAATAATGGCAAAGAAGATTATTAAATGGGAGCCCGAAAACTTTGAATTAGAAATGACTACTCATTGGTCATTTCCTAATCGTGGTAACTGGGCTACTCACGATGCAAAATGGCGAGGTAACTGGTCGCCATATATTCCTCGCAATATAATACTAAGATATTCTCAGGAAAATGATTTAGTCCTTGATCAGTTTGCAGGCGGCGGAACTACTCTTGTTGAAGCAAAACTTCTCAATCGAAACATTGTTGGTGTTGATGTTAATGATGTAGCTTTAGAACGAAGCAAAGATAAAATCAACTTCGAACACGAAGGCGCTGACGGCAAAGTATATATCCGCAAAGGTGATGCAAGAAATCTTGATTTCATACCTGACGAGAGCATAGATTTAATTTGTACTCATCCTCCTTATGCAGATATAATCAAGTATAGTGACGATATACCTGAGGATTTATCTTTACTAAAAGTTAAAGATTTTCTTGAAGAGATGAAAAAGGTTGCTAACGAAAGTTATCGAGTTCTTAAAAAGGATAAGTTCTGTGCAATTCTCATGGGAGATACTCGACAAAAAGGTCATATGATACCAATGTCATTTGAAGTGATGCGTATCTTTGAAGATGCAGGATTCAAACTTAAAGAGCTTATAATAAAAGAGCAACACAACTGCAAAGCAACAGGTTATTGGAAAACAAATAGTGTTAAATACAATTTCTTGTTGATTGCTCACGAATATTTGTTTGTGTTTAGAAAATGAAAACCCCCGTTGATTTCTCAACGGGGTTAATTCTTATTTTCCAGCCTTTTTTGAATACTTAATCTTATAAATAAAGTTCATAAGGTGAGCATCAATTGGGCCTATCGGCTTAACGTCTGCATAGAGCTCTGCGCCAACAGCAGTCTTTGCGTGCTTTTCCATAACAAGCTCAACAGCCTCTGCATTAAACTGGTTGTCTGCAACGCAGATAGCACCGTTATCCTTTACAAAAACAGCATTTCTCTTACCGAGAGCCTTTGCAACCTTCTTGCTTGAGCAAAGTGTGCTGTTTGGATTGAAAACAGCAGTTTTTACTACAGGACCACAAAGCTGTGCAAAGTCGTCAAGAAGAGGTCTGATTGTTTTGCCCTTTCTTGAAACTGCAACAACGTTTTCCTCTTTAGTGTGACGGATAAAGTGTACGTCAGGTCTTTTCTTATAGATTTCCCAATGTAAGTCGGCGCTGTCCGGAATCTCTCCGCCACCAACCCAGGCACCGCTCTTTGTGTCAATAATAGCAGCTGACTTATCCTTTTCGCCAACGAAGAAGAAATCTCCCTTTCTTTCGCTGTCGCAAGGAGCAAATTCCTTAGCAGCCTTGTATTTGTCACCGGATGTAATAACGTCTGTAATGTAGTCAACAACGCTTGAGAAGGTATCCATAGCCTTGCCGGAAACCTCTGTGCAACGGTCAATAATAAATTTCTCACAAACATCTTCAACAGTCTGGGCAACCTTGAAGGCATCCTCATAGCTTGCACCAAGGCAGACAGCACCGTGGTGCTTCATAATAACAGCCTTTGATGTAGAACGCTGGAGTGCACCTATAACACCCTTACGGAGCTTTGGCTGACCAGGGAGACCATAGGAAGCACAAGGAATGTCTGTACCGATGATTTCTGCTACCTCGCCTGTGATATTGTTTATGTCAAGACCAAGTGTGCTTACAACAGATGCATTCTTTTGGTGTGTGTGAATAACAAAATTAATATCAGGACGAAGCTCGTAGCAGGAGGCGTGAATACCCTTTTCAGAGGAAGGCTTAACGTCACCATCGTAGCTGAGGTCTGCAATGTTTACAAGCACAATATCATCCGGTGTAAGGGAATCGTACGCCATACCACTTGGAGTGATAACAAACTGCTTTTCGTTGATACGACAGCTGATGTTACCCCAGGTTCTGACAATAAGACCTGCCTTTAAAAGCTCGTGACCTGCTTTTATAACTATATTTTTTGCTTCTAAAATATCCATAAAGGGAATCCTTTCATTAAATTAGGAGTTAGAAGTTAGGAGTGAGGAGTGAGGAGTTAAGGGGAAGCTTCGCTTCCGAACATTATAAGCTTCGCAAAATTTAAAGTGATGCGATAGCCTTTACATCCCTGTTTGCTTCAGCAAATAGGGAGGGGGACCACGCCTTTGGCGTGGTG
>JAZSJL010000381.1:0-2937 GCA_045534355.1 Acutalibacteraceae bacterium | reverse complement strand
ATAGAAGATAACGAATTATCCCAGAAGCTTTCTCAAAATGCAAAAGAAATAAGAGAAATGCTTTCACTTACCAATATAGCAAAGGAATGGATGGAGCTTTTATGAAAAAGAAAAAGCTTTTAATAGTTGCTCATCATCTCACTATAGGTGGTGCACAGAAATCTCTTATAGCTGCCCTTAAAGCAATAGATTACGAAAAGTTTGACGTTACCCTCTACCTTCGCAAAAACAGAACGGATTTACTTTCTTTTGTAGATGAAAGGGTAAATGTAATAATAAACGATGATACTCACCACTACTACAGAAAGCCATATGCTGTTTGGCTACAGCTCTTAATTTCCGTTTTTAGGCTTTTGCATTTGAATGAAAAAGCAGAATATTATAATCAAAGGCTTACAGATGCTCTTGTGAAATATGCTATGGAATATGAGCAAATGCGTTTTTTCAGTAACCAAAAGTACGATATAGCAATTGCCTACGTACAGGGCTATACAGCGCTTTTCGTAGCAGAGCGAGTGCAGGCAGATGAAAAGTTCCTTTTCTTCCACACAAGTACGGATGAGCTTCATTTTGTACACGAAAGAGTAATAGATAAATTCCAAAAGATAGTTGCCATTCATAGTGAGCAAAGCGAGCTCATAAAAGATTGGTACCCCTCTGTAAAAAACAGAATAACCATTGTAGAAAATTATTGTGATAAAGCGCTTATTGAAGAGCAAAGCAGGGCTTTCACTGTAGAAAAATCTGAAAACAAGCTTGTTTTATGCTCCTGTGGCAGATTTTCACCTGTCAAGGGCTTCGATTTGGCTGTGGAAGCAGCAAAGCGCTTAAAAGAAAGAAATATACCATTCCTTTGGTATTTTGTTGGCGACGGTCCCGAAAGAGGAAATATAGAAAGCCTTATAAGTACATACGGATTAGAAGATATTATTGTTATCACAGGTATGCAGAAAAATCCATATCCGTATATAGGTGCTTGTGATATATATGTTCAACCATCATATGAGGAATCTTTGGGGCTTACCATTGTTGAAGCACAGTATCTTAATAAGCCGGTTGTATCAACCGGAACAATGGGTGGCTCAAAGCTTATAAAGCATGGTGAAAATGGTTTGTTGGCTAAAATAAATGCCGAAGCCTTAGCAGAGAGCATTATAACCTTAATCAATGACAGTAAACTTACAGAAAGTATTATTAATAATCTGAAATTTGAAAATTATTCAGATGAATTTGAAAAACATAAATTAGCTTGGCAAAAGCTTTTAGGGGAGTGAAAAATGAAGTTCAGCATACTTGTTCCTGTATATAATGTAGAAAAATATCTTGAGCAGTGTGTTGAATCATTGCTCTCACAAACATATGAAGGTGCATATGAAATAATCCTTGTTGATGACGGTTCAACAGATTCGTCATCAGTGCTCTGCGACAGATATGCAGAAAAGTATCCTCAAACAATTAAGGTTATCCATAAAGAAAATCAAGGACTTATTTCTGCTCGTGATGTTGGTATAGCCGAGGCTCAGGGCGAATACTGTATATTTGTTGATTCTGATGATTTTGTCGAATGTACTTTACTTCAGGTTGTAGCAGAGGAAATAGAAAAAAACAACTTGCCTGATATGGTTATATATTCTTTTCAGTATTATGACGATGGGAAAACAACAAAACGCAAAGTGGATATTCCTAATAAAACATACTGTGAAAAAGAGAAGAGCTGTTTCTACGAGAGTCTGATATCTTCTCCTGTTTTCAAATCCTTGTGGACTAAAGCTGTTAAAACAATGATTTTGAAAAATGACCCTAATGATTACAGCAAGTATTATGGCAAGGATATGGGCGAGGATTGGCTAAGGTCTATACATATTTTTACAGAAGCCAATAGCATTGTTTGCAGAAATATTCCTTTATATAATTACAGAACAAACCAAAGCAGTATTTCAAAAAGCTTCTCTGTTGAGAAAATCGGTAAACAAAATATGGTACACATCTACGCTCATATTTTAAATTATTTACCACAATGGAGTATGTATGATGAGGTGCATATTGAAAAATTAAAATTAAGCTGGCTTAACGAAACAATCTACACATTTTCAAAATTCTATGAAAACGCAAAAATAAACGTAGAAAGAATAGCAGTAGTGGATTACGATTGGTCAAGCTTTTTGCCACATGACTTTTCCGTGGAGGAGCTTAAAAATCAGAATACAGTTCAATGTAAGTTGTATAAATTGATAATACAAAAGAAGTATCTGGCAATAAGAATATTTTTTATAAAAAAGTCGGGTTATAAAAAATATCGTAAATTGAAAAGCAGGGTAATAAAATGAAAATAAGTATAGTGGTACCGGTTTATAATGCAGAAAAATATCTTGAAGAGTGCATCAGTTCGGTTATAAACCAAACCAATCCCAATTGGGAGCTTGTTTTGGTTAACGATGGCTCAACGGATACTAGTGCAGATATTTGCAATACTTTTTCTCAAAAGTATCCTAATAAAATATTTTCTTTTCACAAACAAAACGAAGGTCAGTTTCTTACCCGTAAATACGGAATAGAGAAATGCACAGGGGAGTATATTGGCTTCCTTGATGCTGATGATTTGTTGGCAGATACATATATTGAAAGCTTGATTTCAGCTATAGAAGAAGCAAGCCACCCTGATGCTGTTTGCTTCAATTTCGCACGGTTTTGCCGAGATAATGTAAGAAATAATTTGAGTTTAAAAACAAAGCTTTTTGAAACAAAAGAGCAAAAAAGGGAATTGTGTCAGCAAATTGCAGCAGGTGTAATAACAGGTTCATTGTGCTCTAAAGTGTTCAAAAGTGATTTTTTAAAGAGCGTTTCTATTTGCGAAACAGAGGTTTCTGTAAAACGCTTCGGTGAGGATGCATATCACAGCTTTGCAGCTTTACTCCGTGCAGAGCGAGTGAGCTTTAT
>JAZSJL010000134.1:0-5597 GCA_045534355.1 Acutalibacteraceae bacterium | reverse complement strand
GGTGCGAATTCTACACCTGCTGCGTGACCAACGTCTATGCACTCCTTCATACAGCGAATAGCAATCTTTTTACCCTCTTTATCCTCGGAAACATCACCGAAAACACCACCTGCAACTGTACCAAGACCTGAAAAGGTAGCATTAATCAGAAGCTTTGACCAACGAGCACCCATAAGGTTAGGCTCCTCGTGTACAGGGCACATAAGCTCAAGTAAATCCTTAACCATTTTTGTCTGCTCATCTGTAATACCCTCAAGCTTACCCATATGGAAGGAAAGGCTGTCAGGCTCACTTGTAAGCTCACAAACGCCCGGCTCGATAAGTGCTGCGCCCCACTCTACTGCACAGCCCATTGTATGGTTTGCACCAACAATTTCTGCTATACCCGGCTCAGGAATACCATTCTGAAGAGTTACAATAACACCCTCCTCTGAAAGGAAATCCTTAAGCATTGTAACAACGTCTTTGTTGAAAAGCTGCTTTGTAAGGAGCACGATTACGTCGTACTTGCCCTCCATTTCGTCGGGAGTGATAGCCTTTACGGGTACTGTCATATCAACTGTACCGACAATGTGTGCACCCTTTTCGTTAAGAATATTGACGTGTGCCTTGTTACGGTTAATAAGGTCTACCTGACCACCGTTTTTAGTAATAAATGCACCAAGAACTGTGCCAAGTGAACCTGCACCATAGATTGCGTTTCTGCCCATATTTACACCTCATTTAAGTTTGATAATTTTATAACACAAATTATAGCACATATATGCACACAGGTCAAATGTTAAGTGAATTTTAAAAAATCAAAGAGTACCACCTTTTGGTGATACTCTTCAACTTTTTTGGCGGAGAGCAAGGGATTTTCCCAAGCACTATCGTGCTCTCTCGCCTCGCTTTGCTCGTTGCCACGTCGGCGAAAACAGTCACACCGGACTGTTTTCTTCCGAAAGCCTTTTGGCTTTCTCCCTCCTTGTTCGAATCCCTTGCTTTTGAGTTAAACGAAAAAAAGAACAACACACCAAAGTGTGTTGCTCTTTTTTGGCGGAGAGCAAGGGATTCGAACCCTCGAAACGGTTTTGGCCGTTTACACGATTTCCAATCGTGCTCCTTCGACCAGCTCGGACAACTCTCCATCTGTTCAAAGTATTTACTCCGTACTTAACGGACTTTGATATTATAACCAACACAAGAGGAAAAATCAAGAGCTATTTAAAATTTTCTTGTTAAAATAACCAAATTAAAGCAGGGCGTTTCTACAGGACGATTTTGTTTTTATTGTTGAAACGAAATATATATTTATGATATTATTAAACAGGTGATTTTAATGCTTATTTGTGAAAAAGGGTGTCCCCTTTTTTATTGTCCTAATAAAAAGAAAAATCCTCTGTTGGGTGATGCTGTAATCGGCTTCCCGAGTGATTACACCGTGCTGGACCTTGAGACCACGGGACTTAACCCAACATCGGATTTAATAATTGAATTTGCTGCTGTTAAGGTGCGAAACAACAAGGTAGCAGATACCTTTCAGAGCCTTTGTGACCCCGGCTTCCCTATCCCACCACAGATTGAAGCAATCACCGGTATTACAAGTGAAATGGTGCGATTCTCCCCCAACCCGAGAAGTGTATTACCCGATTTTCTCGATTTCGTTGGTGAGGACTTCGTTGTAGGTCACAACGTTTTATTTGACGTAAGGTTTATTGCAGCATCAAACGGTGACTTTAAAAACACTTATATTGATACTATGAAGATTTTCAGAAAGCTTCACCCAAACCTTTTACACCACAGGCTTTCGGATATGGTTGAGTTCTACAACCAGCAAAATGAAAGCGCTCACAGAGCCTTATCTGACTGCTATGCAACGTATGGTTGCTTTGAGGCAATGAGTAATGAAGCTACAAAATGTTTTGGCTCTACAGAGAGCTTTTTAAAAACTCTAAAAAAATAATCATTTAGGAAATGAGGATTATATATGATTTTTAAACCCTACCACAAATCTGTTGAAGCTTTGCACATAGGCACAGAAAAGCCTCGTGCATATTTCATTCCCTACGATAGTCTTGAAACTGCCCTTTCAGGCGACAGAAACAATTCATACTATCTTACTAACCTTTGCGGTAAATGGAGCTTCAAATATTTCGAGAGCTTTGAGGATTTAAAGCTTAATTACACCGAGGCTGAATTCAATGTTTCCGACTTACCACAGGTAAATGTTCCCGGTATGATTCAGCTATATAATTTACCTGAAATCACAGATACACCACTTTATTCAAACCTTAAGTATCCGTTTTCAGTTGACCCACCACACGTGCCTGAGGACAATCCTTGTGCATACCACATTCGTGATTTCCAAGTATCTGCAGAAATGCTTGAAAGAGATAACATTCTCACGTTTGAGGGTGTTTCATCCTGCTTTTATTTATGGGTGAACGGTGAGTTTGCAGGCTACAGCCAGGTAACACACTGCACAAGTGAATTCAATATTTCAAAACACCTTAAGGAAGGCACAAACAGACTTTGTGTGCTTGTTGTTAAGTGGTGCGACGGCTCTTACCTTGAGGACCAGGACTATTTCAGATTAACAGGCATTTTCAGAGAGGTTTATATTCTCTCCCGAAACAAGGCAAGGCTTATCGATGCATACATAAGACAAGCTGTTAGTGAGGATTTAAGCTTATGCACACTCAACGTTGAGTGTGAGCTTACTGAAAACGTACCCGTTCTCTATGGGCTTTGTGCACCCGATGGCACGGTTATCAGCAGTGGTGAGACTGACAGCAACAGCTTCACTATTGAAATTGAAAACCCTCTTTTATGGAATGACGAAAAACCATACGTATATAACCTTTTCCTTACAGTTGAGGATGAAATAATTCCCTTCCAGCTTGCATTAAGAAGAATTGAAATCAAGGATAAAATGCTTCTCGTCAACAACAAGCCAATCAAGCTTAAGGGTATAAACAGACACGACTCATCTCCTGACACAGGCTATGCCGTAGACCTTGAGCATATGAAGCGTGACCTTCTTATGATGAAGAGGGCAAACGTAAATGCAATCAGAACCTCTCACTACCCCAATGACCCAAGATTTTACGACATTGCAGAAGCTCTCGGTATGTACTTCATTGACGAGGCTGATATTGAAACACACGGCATGGGCTTCAACACCGATGCTGACTGGGATTGGATGCGCTGGAGCAGACTTTCTACAATAGACGAGTGGCGTGAAGCGTACGTTGACAGAGCAGCCCGTCTTTTTGAAAGAGATAAAAACCACGGCTCCGTTATTATGTGGAGCTTAGGTAACGAAAGTGGCTGTGGCTACAACCACAGAGCCATGCGAGAGTACATTAAAAACAGAGATGCAAATGCTATTGTACACTACGAAAACGCTCACCTTCAGTTTACTGCTGTGCCTGAGGGCGAAAGCTGGGCAGATATTTCCGACGTGGAAAGCAGAATGTACCCGGGTTATCAGTACACTATTGATTACCTTAACAACCCCGAATACACAAAGCCATTTTATATGTGCGAATATGTTGACTCTATTTCCACCGGTGACGTTTACCCATTCTGGGAATTAGTTGATAAATACGATAATTTCTGTGGTGGCTGTATATGGGAGTGGTGTGACCACGCTATAAATATACCCGATGAAAACGGAAACCCACGCTACTATTACGGTGGTGACTGGAAGGAATTCCCCAACGACGGCATATGCTGTCTTGACGGTCTTGTTTTCCCCGACAGAAAAGAGCGCCCGGGCTACTACGATATGAAAAAGGTATACGAGCCATTCAGAGCTACATTTAAAGATGGTATACTCACAATAAAGAGTGTACGCTACTTTGAAACACTCGCTGACTATATGCTCAAATGGGAGCTTACACAGGATGGTGCTGTTGTAGCAAGTGGTGAAATAGAAGCTCTTGACGTTCCTGCACAGGGTGAGAAAGCATACCGGCTCCTTAATACAACGGATTACGCCCTTTGTGGTGACTGCTTCCTTACGGCAACAGTACACCAGAAGAAGGCTACACCTTGGGCAGATGCAGGCTATGAAATCGGCTTTATGCAGTTTGAGGTTGAGGCTGCCCAAAGAGATGCTGTGGCAGAAGAAAAGACTATTGAAATCCTTGATGAGGAAAGGTACGTAACTGTAGCTTGCGGCAACACAAAATACTGCTTCGATAAAGCATACGGCAGAATAAAGTCTATTTGCGAAAATGGCGTTGAGCTTCTGAGGGAGCCTTCAAAATTCAAAATCTGGCACGCTCCTACGTACAATGTTGGCTCATCTCCTGAGTGGGTTGCAAACCACCTTAACCACATTTATCAGAAAACTTATTCTGCAGAGATTGTAAATGGCGAAAACCAGGTAGCCATCAAAACAAAAATTGCTTTAGGTGGACCTGCTAACCCACCAATCATAAAGGCAGACGTTGACTTCACCTTCAAAACCGACGGCTCATTGACAGTAAGCTTCTGTGGTGACGTGAGAGAGAATGCTCCTACACTCCCACGCCTTGGCATTGAGCTTATAATGCCTGAGGAATGTGAGCAGATTAAGTACTTTGGTCTCGGTACAACAGAAACCTATCCTGACAAATTCAAGGCTGCACGCTTCGGTGAATATGAGCTTACAGTTACAGAAAACTTTGTTCACTACGTAAGACCACAGGAAAATTCCTCACACTACAAAACTCGCAGAGCACTTGTGGGTAAAGAAGGTGGCTACGGTATTTTCGTAGAGGGTGCAGGTGCAACAAAGGACTTCTCCTTCAATGCTTCACATATTTCTGCAGAGCAATTAACAGAGAAAAAGCACGACTTCGAGCTGGAAAACGAAGGTAAAACCTTCTTCAATATTGATGCACGCTTTACAGCACTCAGCGAATGGGGCGAGCTTGATATTGATAAAGAAAATCCTCGTATGCTTAACGATAAGCATATTGAATTCAGCTTCAGACTTGCAACAAAGAAAATGTAATTAGCACAAAAAACTCGGTTGATAAAAATCAACCGAGTTTTCATCACTATATCCATTAGCTTAAGTGTTGTATGCCTTCCTTCGAAGGAAGGCATACGGTCAGCAACTTTATTGTTCTATTGATTTAACACTATTTCATTATTTCTTTTTTATTTCATTTTTATTTCTTTTTAACAAAAGCACCCACAAACCAATAGTAGATTGGTATAAACAAGAACACTATCCACGCTATTTTCCACATATGAACAAAGAGTCCTAAACACAAAAACAGTACTACGGCAAACAGTGGAATCGGTAGAGCTAAAAGAAAAGCCTTCATTGTTTTTGCCTTAAACGCAAGGCAGAGCCAAAGGTGGATTGGTATAAGGAAAAACATAAGCCACAAGGGGTGCCATAGCTTTGTGAGCATACCCAAAACCACATATGCCACAGGCACCAAAAGGAACATTGGAATTTTCACCAATATTTTTTGAAATTCGGGAAAGAGAGAAATATCAGCACTCTCTATTTTTTCAATTGTTGAGGTTACATTATCGTAAACATTTTTAGCTGTATTTTTATCCATACCTATGCCTCCGTGAGATTATACTAAAATAATAATATATTTTTA
>JAZSJL010000099.1:0-3279 GCA_045534355.1 Acutalibacteraceae bacterium | reverse complement strand
CTCTGTTTTATTAACGTGCTGACCACCTGCACCACTTGAACGGAAGGTATCTATCTGCAAATCTGCAGGGTCTATAGCAATATCCACCTCTTCTGCCTCGGGAAGAACTGCAACCGTAACGGTTGACGTGTGAATTCTGCCACCTGATTCTGTTTCAGGCACACGTTGAACACGGTGCACACCACTTTCGAATTTAAAGCGAGAATATGCGCCCTCACCTGTAATCATAAAGCTGATTTCCTTAACACCACCAAGACCGGTTTCGTTTAAGGAAAGCACCTCAGGCTTCCAGCCTCTTGCCTCTGAATACATTGAGTACATACGAAAAAGTGAGTGAGCGAAAAGAGCAGCCTCCTCGCCACCTGCTCCCGCACGGATTTCGATAATAACGTTTTTATCGTCGTTAGGGTCTCTTGGAAGAAGTAAAATTTTAAGCTCCTCTGCAAGCTCCTCTGCTCTTACCTTGCACTCCTCAACCTCAAGTTCAAGCATCTCTTTAAGCTCTTTGTCGGGGTGCTCTGAAAGCATTTGCCTTGCAGCCCCACCATCGGAAATTGCTTTTTTATATTCTCTGTAAACCTCTACAATAGGCGTAAGGTTTTTTAATTCACGCATTAAATCAGCATACAGCTTCTGGTCTGCTACTGTTTCGGGCAAGCACAAAAGCTCGTTCACCTTTTCAAATCGGGCTTCTACATGGGATAATTTATCAAGCATCGGTATTCTCCCTGACTATCTTTTTAATATTTTTCTCTGCCTTTGAGCGAGGTATGAGGAATTCTCTGCCACAGCCCTGACAACGCAAACGAAAGTCCATTCCTGAACGTAAAACGTAAAACTGCTTTGCTCCGCAAGGGTGCTGTTTTTTCATTTCTAAAACGTCGCCAACACGTACATCCACAAAAATTCCTCCTCAAAAAGATTATTTAGAGATATTGTACCATACTTTTACATAAAATTAAAGAGTAAGATAAAAATATTTGAAAACAGGTGATAAAATGATGTCTTTTCTTCCGGAAGGTTTTATGATTAACACAAAAGAAAATATTACAAGGCTTTCCTCCTTTGAGGAATTCAATCGTGCATTTATTGAAGGCACACCCTTAGAAGCTCGTGCAGAGGTTTGCGACTGCAACCACAACCTACATATAGATTTTGGCTTTATTGAGGGAATTATTCCTCGTGAGGAGTGTGCAACCGGTATTAAAGACGGCTCCACAAGAGATATTGCCATTATTTCACGAGTGAATAAACCTGTCAGATTTCTGATTGATGATATAAAGCTTGAAAATGGTAAACGAATCGCTTACCTGAGCAGAAGAAAGCAACAGGAAATTTATTTAGAAAGCTACTTAAGCAACTGTATTCCCGGTGATATTTTAGATGCCACCGTAACACACCTTGAGCCGTTTGGTGCTTTTTGCGATATAGGGTGTGGCATAAATGCGCTTCTGCCTATAGACAGCATTTCCGTTTCACGAATTCCCCACCCCAACGTTAGATTCAGCACAGGCGATAACATAAAGGTTATTATAAAGGGCTTCGATGCTATGGGCAGAGCATTGCTTTCCCACAAGGAGCTTTTAGGCACCTGGGAGGAAAACGCTTCTCTTTTTAAAGCAGGCGAAACAGTAAGTGGCATTGTACGAAGTGTGGAAAGCTACGGTATATTCATTGAGCTGACACCTAATCTTTCGGGTCTTGCAGAATACACAAGTGGTGTGCACGAGGGTGATTTTGCAAGTGTATACATAAAAAGCATTATTCCCGAAAAGCTTAAATTCAAGCTTGTAATAATCGACTCCTTCTCTGCAGAATACAAAAAAGAAAAGCCTCATTACTTTATAGATCAAGGACACATTGATTATTTCAGGTATTCACCAAAAAATGCTACAAAAATTATTGAAACTGCCTTTTAATTAATTCTTGTAAATTAAATAACTGTATTGTATAATTCAATTATGAACTTTCTAATTTATGGAGGATTGTTTTATGCAATACAGTTATTTTGATTCCATAGGCAAAAAGATTTCAAAATTAGGCTTTGGTCTTATGAGATTACCAAAATTAAACGAAGGCGAAGATATTATCGACAGAGAGGAAGCCTTCAGGCTCGTTGACCTTGCCTTTAAAAATGGTGTTAACTATTTTGACACAGCATATTTTTACCACGGTGGTGACTCCGAAAGCTTTGCAAAAGAGGCTCTGGGCAGATACCCTCGTGAGAGCTTTTACCTTGCCACAAAGCTCCCCGGCTCATATATGAGAGATAACAAGATTACTCCTGAAGAAATTTTTGAGGGTCAGCTTAAAAAATGTGGTGTAGAGTACTTTGATTTTTACCTGTTACATGCTGTAAACAGAGATATTATGACTACCTTTGAGGAGTACAAGTCCTACGAATACCTCACAGAACAGAAAAGACTTGGCAGAATCAAGCATTTAGGCTTTTCATACCATGGTGATTTGGAGTTCTTTTTAGAGCTTATTGATAAATACAAGTGGGATTTTGTACAGCTCCAGATTAACTACTACGATTGGGATGCAGACAACGCCAAGGCTTACTACAAGGCTCTTGAGGAAAGAAACATTCCTTGTATAGTTATGGAGCCTGTAAGGGGTGGCTCTCTACACAAGCTAAACAACGAGGCTCGTGCCGTATACGATGAATTAGGTGATGCAAGCTACGCTTCCTATGCCTTAAGATTTGTTAATGATTTACCTAACGTTATGGTAATTTTAAGTGGTATGTCTACCTATGAGCAGGTTGAGGATAATCTTAAAACCTTCAAGGAGGAAAAGCCTCTTACAGAAACGGAAAAATCTGCTATTGAAAGAGCAAACTACCTTTTCAGAAAGAATTTTGCCATCCCCTGCACAGATTGTAAATATTGTGTGGAGCATTGCCCTGCAGGTGTAAGTATTCCCGACTGCTTCAGCGCATACAATGAATACAACAAGTCAAGAGACACAGACGATTTCAGAAGATGCTACGTAAAAATACCTGCAGAAAAAAGAGCAGCTGCTTGTATTCAGTGTGGTGCCTGTGTATCGCACTGCCCACAGCAAATCAAAATCCCTGATATGTTAAAAAAAGTTAAGGTGCTTGGCGATGAAAAGGATTAAATTTCTCCCTCTTCTGGTAGCAATTTTGCTTTTGGTTACAGCTTTTTCCGGCTGTGGTAAGGCAGACGAAAATAAAATCACCGATATTATTCAGGACGCAGAGCTTGTATACGTAAATAGCGTAGCCAACAGCACCGTAGAGGCTTCTATGGG
>JAZSJL010000157.1:0-3454 GCA_045534355.1 Acutalibacteraceae bacterium | reverse complement strand
ACGAGCTACCAAGCTGCTCTACTCCGCGATATATACATTCTCTTTCCGAATGCTTGAAGATTATAACACTATAATTATATGTTGTCAATACCTTTTTATGCAGTATTTGAAAATATATTTATATTTAATATTTGTTGCCTTGATTTATTATATCTTTTTGTTGAAATGTGTCGGAATGTATGGTAATATTGATTTAAGGATGAATGACTTTGGTATTATAAATTTATGAAAGGATTTGTTATGAGAAATTTAACGATAAAAAGAGAAAAAAGTTTTGTTGCTTGTCTTGCCAAAATGAAGGTGTATATCGAAGATTATATTACTCAAGATCTAGAGATTAACGGTGTACCTTGCCGTAAGCTGGGCGAGCTTAAAAACGGCGAAGAAAAAACCTTTTCAATAGAAGACCACGATGCAAAGGTTTTTGTTATTGCCGACAAGCTTTCAAAGAACATGTGCAATGATTTTTATCCGATTCCTGCAGGCACCGAGGATGTGTTTTTGAGTGGTAAGAACAAATACAACCCAATAAACGGCAATGCGTTTCGTTTCGATGGTGTTGCAACAGAGGAGGTTGCCAAGAATCGTAAAAAGGGATTAAAAATCGGTATTGTTGTTCTTATTATATCCTTTATTTTAGGTATAGTTTTAGGTGTGGTTTCCGGTTTGCAGGGTTCAATTGAGCCAAAAGAATTTGTTAATGATGATTTTTCAATTACTCTTACAGATGCATTCAGTGAGACATCTTTTGAAGATTTTACATATGTTTTTGATTCTTCTGATTGTGCTGTTTTTGTTGTGGAAGATGGTTTTGAGTATTTTGCTGATACCGAGGTTGACACGCTTGAAGAATATGCACAACTTCTTATAGAAGTAAATGAATTCGATGATGGCACGGTTGTTAAAAAGCAAGATGATTTAATTTATTACGTTTATGAAGGCACAGACTCACAAACGAATCAAAGCTATGTGTATACGGCTTTTGTTTATGAAGGTACAGATTCATTTTGGTTAGTTCAGTTCGCTGTTCCTAAAGAGGATGCAGAAGAAAAAAACGGAACAATTTTCCAATGGGCGGAAACAGTTGTGGTTGAATAAATAATTCAGATAATTAAATAAAGGAGCTGTAAAAAACGTTTTTACAGCTCCTATTTTGTGTATAAAAATCCCCCCCGAAGTGCAGAACTTCGGGGGGGGATTGTGGAAAGCCGTGAATTCTACCCGACTATTTCGGATACCACATTGATAAGCTCAGGAGCTTTCTGGGAGGGTGTTTTAAAGTTTTATTATTTTTTTAGTGTTACATTTAATAGCTTTAATCCGTGCTTAACATAGTTTTTTAAAATCTTGGGATTCTTTGTACAATATAAAAGTTTTCGTACAATATATTTTGGTCTTAAATAAAACTTTAGCAGATATTTTTTTCTTAATTCTATTATTTTTTCAATAGCAACACTCTGTGTACCTGTTGTGTTGGGCGAGAAGTAATCGTTTCCCCAGGCATCGCACCTGACTGTGTTGTATTGAGTGCACATGGTATAAAGCTCTGTACCAAAATAAGGCATAGCAACGTGTATCTCAATAAAATCAGGGTCTATTTCCCTTGTGAATTCAAGGGTGTCGATTATATCCTCCTCTGTTTCCCACGGGAATCCAATCATAAAAAATCCAAATATCGGTATACCGACTTTTTTTATCATTTGAGAGGCTTTTATATTATCTTCTCTTGTGGTGCCTTTTTTTATTTTTGAAAGAGTGTTATTGCTACCACTTTCAAAGCCAACTGCCAGCATAAAGCAGCCTGCAAGCTTCAGCTTTTTTAGTAGGCTCTCGCTTAAGGGCTTTACTCTTGAGTTTGCAGTGAATTCAATTTTACCACACAAATCTGAGCTTGTAATTTTATCGCACAAGGCTTCAGCCCACCCAGCGTCAATTGTGAAGGTATCTGCCTTAAAAAAGAAGTTTTTTATATTGTGATTGTAGTAGCAATCCTCAATTTCTGCAAATATGTTGTCAATACTTCTTTTTCGTACAGCCTTGCCCGAAATAATAGGGGTAAGGCAGTAAATACAGCTTGCAGGACAGCCTCTTGCAACCTGGATTGTTGCCATAGGCTCCTGTGTATCAGGGCGCACGTACAGAGAGTTGTTCATTAAATCTCTTGCCGGAAAGGGGATAGAATCTAAATCTGTACACCAATTACTAAAGCTGTTTTTGATAAACCTACCTTCTTTTCGGTGGATTATCATAGGTATTGAATCAATATCTTTTTTATTTCCCGCTATACTGTCTGCCAAATCACCGATTACAGTATCCACCTCGCCACCGATAAGGTAATTTATGTTGTGCAAATCAAGGCTATCCAACAGCTCTTGTGGAATATCAAAAAAGATAGCGCCCTTTAATATAAATTCACAAGAATGAAATTCCTTTATCCAATCAATAAATTCTATATCTGCAGGTATTGTTGCATTGGTTGTGCTTATGAGTAAAATATCAGGCTTGAAGTTTTTGATTTCTTCTTCAATTTGAGCAAGGCTTGTTTTTTCTGTCTGGTAATCTCTTAAAAGAACCTTGTAGCCTCTGTTTCTCAAAACAGAGGCAGCGTAACCCAAATCATTACATGCTCTGATAGTTGTAGTGGCAGAGTCCTCAATGTTACATTGTGCTCTGTCTTCGCCCCTCTGGTATGCTTTACCCGGGGGATATATAAGCATAATCTTGACCATTTTTTGTTACTCCAATAAATTACTCTTTGACTTTAAGCAGGTAACCACAGGAAAGCTCTTGTACGTTGCATTTAAATATATTTGAAATAGCATCAACAGTACGACCTGCCCTCTCTTTATCTGAATAGAACTCTTCAGATACACTTGTAGGGATATAAACCCAGCCTACGTAAATATATTCAGGCGTTTTGCTTGGGTTGTTTCTGTAATATTTTCTTAATCTTTGTGTTTCAACGTATGGTTGCCAGGCTGAATATGTAGCAAAGGGTCTATCTAAATATAAGTACATCCAGCTGAATTCCGAAATCACAAGAACAGGCTCATCCTCGTAGGTCATTTCTTTAATTATATCCATATCCTGAAGCATTGCCTGAGTTGTAGCAGTAGCCTTTTCGTTAAGCATAAGACCTGCATATGGTCCTGTTTGGAGCTTTATATAATCGCTTTTTACCGTTCTGCCGATAACGTAAAGTGTGCATTGGAAGGTAAGCTGAAGGCAAATGCCTATTGTGAGTAAAGCAAGGCAGGGCTTGTATATGCTTTTCTTTTTTTCTGTATTATTATTGTCTTCACGGAGTTCACAGAGAATATCTTTTATGAAAAACACGCCTGCAATGTTGCCGATTATAAGAGTCCACATTACAGAAAGGTGCATATCTGAAGCAAGGTATTGTATTATTGTAGCAATTGCAGAGGGTAGCCACATACAGTAAAACAGCTTTTTG